>JBBSTP010000183.1:0-4419 GCA_038235795.1 Lysobacterales bacterium
ATCGTCGCCATCATCCTGCGCTCGATAATGGCGATGGAAGGCGCGCACCGCAGCGGCGCGATCAGTCAGGGGATAGCCGACCGCCGCCATCGCAAGCCACGGATCGAACCCCGCCGGCGGGATCCCCAGCTCGCCACGCGGCCAGCGACCGAAGCCGGCATCGGCAAGGGTCTTCCACGGGAACCGTGCGCCCGGATCGACCTTGCGCGTCGGCGCCAGGTCCGAATGGCCGATCACCTGCGTGCGCGGGATATTCAGGCGCGTGCACAGGTCATCCAGCAGGCGGATGATCGATGCGACTTGCGCATCCGTGTAGGCCTCGCCGACTTGGTTGTCGATCTCGATCCCGATCGACGCGGAATTGAGATCGGTAATCGTGCCCCATGAGCCCCCACCGGCCTGCCAGGCGCGCTTGTTGTCGTCCACCAACTGGTAGATGTGGCCATCGTCGCCCACCAGATAGTGCGCGCTGACCTTGCCGCCGCGGTTGGCGGTGCGCAGGGTCTTAAGGCTCTGTTGCACCGATGCCTGCTCGGTGGCATGCAGGACGATGAGCACCGGCCGCCGCGCGTCGAAATTCGGCGAAGGCACCCAGGTCGCCATCGGGTTGTGGGTGGAGGGCGCGTGCGCGCAGGCGGCAAGCGCCACGCAGCCAGACAGAGTTAGGGATCTCAGGAAGTTCATCCTGCGATCTTACAACTCGTGCAGCTGCGAGGCCTGCGGTCCGTCAGATGGCGTAATACATCTGGTATTCGAGCGGGTGCGTTGCGCCTCGGAACGCGCTGACTTCCTTCATCTTCAAGCCGATATAGGCATCGATGAAGTCGTCGCTCATCACCCCGCCGGCCTTGAGGAACTCGCGATCCTGGTCGAGCGCCTCAAGCGCCTGGTCGAGCGAATGGCAGACGGTCGGGATGCCCTTCTCTTCCTCGGGCGGCAGGTCGTACAGGTCCTTGTCGCTGGGACCACCCGGATCGATCTGGTTCTTGATGCCGTCAAGGCCGGCCATCATCAGCGCGGTGAAGATCAGATAGCCCGAATTCATCGGATCCGGGAAGCGGAATTCAATGCGCCGCGCCTTCGGATTGGCGACATAGGGAATGCGGCAGCTGGCCGAGCGATTCGAGGCCGAATACGCCAGCATCACCGGCGCTTCGAAGCCTGGCACCAGCCGCTTGTAGCTGTTGGTGGTGGAATTGGCGAAGGCATTGATCGCGCGCGCATGCTTGAACACGCCGCCGATGTACCACAGCGCCATCTGCGACAGGCCGCCGTACCCGTCGCCGGAAAACAGGTTCACACCGCCCTTGGCCAGGCTCTGGTGCACATGCATGCCGCTGCCGTTGTCGCCCACCAAGGGCTTGGGCATGAAGGTCGCGGTCTTGCCGTTGCGGTGGGCGACGTTCTTGACGATGTATTTCATCGTCAACAGTTCGTCGCCCTTGCGGGTCAGCGTGTTGAACTTGGTGCCGATTTCGCACTGCCCGGCATTGGCCACCTCATGATGGTGGACTTCCACTTCGATGCCTGCCGCTTCCAGGGTCTTGCACATCTCGGCGCGGATATCGTGCAGCGAGTCAAGTGGCGCGACCGGGAAATAGCCACCCTTCACGCCCGGCCGATAGCCGGTATTGCCGCCTTCGTAATCCTTGCCGGAGTTCCACGCCGCTTCCTCGGAATCGACGTGGAAGAAAGTGTGGCCCATCTCGTTGGCATAGCGGACCGAATCGAAGATGAAGAACTCGGGTTCTGGCCCGAAGAACGCCTGCTCGGCGATGCCGCTGGCCTTCAGGTAAGCCTCGGCGCGCTTGGCAATCCCGCGCGGATCACGGTTGTAGGGCTGCATCGTGGTTGGATCGAGCACGTCGCAGATCAGGATGATGGTCGGGTCGGCGGTGAAAGGATCCAGCAGCGCCGTGGACGGGTCCGGCAACAGCACCATGTCCGACTGGTGGATGCCACGCCAGCCGCCGATTGAACTGCCATCGAACATCTTGCCGTCTTCGAACAGCGCGTCCTCGATGATCGACTTGGGGTAAGTCACGTGATGCTGCACGCCACGCATGTCGGCGAAGCGCAGGTCGACGAATTCGACCTTGTGGTCTTTGATCATTTTCTCGATGTGTTCGAACGACATGGGAACTCCGGACTTGTTGGCGAATATCCGTCTTACATTGCAAGTCCTGTGCCACATTTCAAACTATTGATTTAAATCAACTTTATTTCATAGAGGGGTCTCTCAAGCACTGAATTGGTGCAATCAATGGCGGCTTTAGCACGCAAATGGTGCTGATCGTGTTGCGCTATCCTGCGCCGTCCCCACGGCACCCAACCTCATGAATGACCTGCTCGCCGCGCTGCTGCTCGGCATCATCGAAGGCATCACCGAGTTCCTGCCGGTCTCGAGCACCGGACACCTGCTGATTGCCGAGCGCTGGCTGGGCCACCGCAGCGACCTGTTCAACATCGCCATCCAGGCCGGCGCGATCCTTGCCGTGGTCGCGATCTACCGCCAGCGTCTGTGGGACCTGCTGGTCGGCTTCGCCAAGCCTGACAACCGCGCCTACGCGTTGAAGCTGGCGGCATCGTTCCTGGTCACCGCGGTGCTTGGCCTGCTGGTCAAGGCGATGGGTTGGGAATTGCCGGACAACGTGCGGCCGATCGCGTGGGCATTGGTCATCGGCGCGCTCTGGATGCTCGTGGCCGAACACTTCGCCGCCAAACGCGCCGCGCGCGAGGGCGAACGCACGGCGATTTCCTGGACCACCGCCATTCTCGTGGGCATCGCGCAAGTGGTCGCCGGGGTGTTCCCGGGTACCTCGCGCAGCGCAGCCACCATTTTCGTCGCGTTGCTGGCCGGCACCACCAGCCGCGCCGCCGCCACCGAGTTCGCGTTCCTGGTCGGCATCCCGACCATGTTCGCCGCCACCGGCTACGAGCTGCTGTCGCTGGTCCGCCATGGCGGCATCGGCAACGAGGACTGGGGCGCGCTGGCAGTGGCCTTCGTCGCCTCGGCGCTCACTGCCTTCGTCGCGGTGAAGTGGCTGCTGCACTACATCCAGACCCACCGCTTCACCGCGTTCGCGGTCTATCGCGTCATTGTCGGCGTGGCTTTGCTGCTGTGGTTGCCGGCGGCGGCCTGAGCCACATCCCAACGAGCGCTACGCTGGATCGCGATCAAGCGCGTCCTTATTCAGGGTATACGTGCCGTAGGTCGCGGCCTCCGCCAGCACGTGGCGGTGCATGGCCTGGAGCACGTCACTTGCAGTGAACGTCTCTGGCAAGGACAGCGCCTCGACATCGAGCGCGAACACGCGGAAGAAATAACGATGCACGCGCAGGTCGTGCGCGGGTGGATACGGACCGTCATAACCGAAGTACTGGCCGGCCATCGCGGCATTGCCGGCGAACCAGCCGGTGAAGTCGTTCATGCCGCGCCGCCCACCGGCGTCCGACCCCGCGTCCTTGCCGCCCTTGGTCACCCCGTCGCTGCAGCTGCCGGCGGCGAGCTCACGCGTGTGGGCGGGGATATCCGTAACGACCCAATGCACGAAGTTGCCGCGCGGATGCTCGACCGGGATCGGCGTCGTGCTGTCGGCGACCAGTTCACCGTTGGTCGGCGCGTCGGTGTCGATGCATAGCAATGCGAACGACTTGGTCACGTCCGGCGCCTCGTCCCATGCCAGGTGCGGATTGCGGTTACCACCGAAACCATCGCCTTCGTCGCGCGCACCCATCGCGAACGCGGCCGCAATCGGCTGCCCATGTTCGAAGCTATCGCTGTGGATCTTCATGCAGGCTCTCCATGTGCGGAGCCGGGATTTTGCACCGAAGCCCGTGCCAGTGCCGTGGACAACCGCTGCGCCACCCAATCCTCCGCATAGCCGTGCAGGCCGGCATCGGTCAGGAACGCGCAATGGCCGCCATGCGTGGCGATTTCCACCGTCGCGCTGGCCGGCAGTTGCCAGCCATGGAAGTCGTCGACCGGGATCACCGGATCATCCGCGGACGTCAGGACGTCCGCCGGCACCTGCAGGCCGGCCATGCGGTCGCCGCTGATCCGGTAGCCATCGAAATAGGCATCGACATCGGCGAAGTCGGTATGCCGTGCCACCAGCCATGCGGTCAGGTCACGCAGGCGTCGGCTGCTCAGCTGGACCTCGGCGATCGCGTGGCGTTGCGGGAACAGGTCGCGCTTGCGTCGCAATGAACGCGTCCATTTGCGCAGGAAGTAGCGCTCGTACAAGGACAGGCCCTGCTCCATCGCGGTGGTCGTGCGTTCGGGATCGAGCGCCGGGCACACCGCCGCCACCCGCGCCAGTTGCAGGCCCACACGCGGTGCGTGCAGCGCCACGCGCAACGCAAAATTTCCACCGAGCGAATATCCGGCCACGACCATGGGCTGCCCCAGCGGAAGCG
>JBBSTP010000184.1:0-4414 GCA_038235795.1 Lysobacterales bacterium
CGCCTGGTCGCCGTGGCCGAGGGCGTGCCGCCGGGCTGGGGCGAGCCGATCTACGGCAAGCTCGACGCCGAACTCGCCGCGGCGATGATGTCGATCAATGCAGTCAAGGGCGTGGAGATCGGCGCCGGATTCGCCAGCGTGGCGCAAAAGGGCACCGAACATCGCGACCAAATGACGCCAACGGGTTTCACGTCAAACCATGCCGGCGGCGTGCTTGGCGGCATTTCCAGCGGGCAGCAGATCGTGGTGTCGGTGGCGTTCAAGCCGACCTCAAGCCTGCGCCTGCCGGTGGACGGCGTGGATATCCGCGGGGACGTCACCGAGATCGTCACCACCGGCCGCCACGACCCTTGCGTGGGTTTGCGCGCCACCCCCATCTGCGAGGCGATGCTGGCGCTGGTGCTGATGGACCAGGCCTTGCGCCACCGTGCGCAATGCGGCGACGTGGGCGAGGTGTCGCCACGAATTCCAGCAAACGCGGCCGAGTGACGACTGCGCTGCGACGGCGCCTACCGGCGCGTGTTCGCTCCGCGGCTCGAAATGCCGCTACGCGAGCCACCCGCTGGTCTCGCAATCGCCCAACCATCAACGAACGAAGGACGTCATGAGCAATTCAAATCAATACAAGGTTGCCGTTGTGGGCGCGACTGGCACGGTCGGCGAAGTGATGCTGTCGATCCTGCATGAACGCGGCTTCCCGGCTAGCGAAGTCATTGCACTGGCCAGCGAACGTTCCGCGGGTGGCCAGGTGAAATTCGGCAATGACGACATCGACGTGCAGGACCTGGCGGGTTTCGATCCCGCCGACATCGACATCGCCCTGTTCTCAGCGGGCGGCTCGGTGTCCAAGGAGTACGCGCCGAGGTTCGCCGCGGCGGGTGCTGTCGTCATCGACAATTCCTCGGCGTTTCGCAATGACGACGACGTGCCGCTGGTGGTCAGCGAGGTCAACCCCGACGCCGCGCGCACGCGTCCACGCGGGATCATCGCCAACCCGAACTGCTCGACCATGCAGCTGATGGTCGCGCTCAAGCCGCTTCACGACGCAGCGAAGATCGAACGCATCAACATCGCCACCTACCAGTCGGTGTCCGGCACCGGACAGAAAGCGCTGGAAGAACTCGGCAGGCAGACCGCCGGCTTGCTGGCCTTCAAGGAAGCCGAGCCCGAGGTCTACCCGGTGCAGATCGCGTTCAACGTGATTCCGCATGGCGGGGAGTTCACTGAAAACGGCTACACCACCGAGGAAATGAAGCTGGTATGGGAAACCCGCAAGATCCTGGCGGACGACAGCATCGGAGTGAATGCAACCGTGGTGCGGGTGCCGGTGTTCTACGGGCATTCCGAAGCCGTGGCGATAGAAACCCGCGACAAACTAACCGCCGCCCGCGCGCGCGAACTGCTGGAACAGGCGCCCGGGATCGAAGTTGTCGACGATCCGCGCGATGGCGGTTACCCGACGCCGGTCACCCACGCATCCGGCAAGGATGCGGTCTACGTGGGGCGCATCCGCGAGGACCTGTCGCATCCTCATGGCTTGAACCTGTGGGTGGTGGCCGACAATATCCGCAAGGGCGCGGCGCTGAATGCGGTGCAGATCGCGGAGTTGCTTGTGGCCGACGGCTTGCCGGCGAAGGCCGCACGCGGCTAGAGTCGGCGCAGACCTGCTGGGGAGAGCACGTGGTCAGGACATTGCGAATCATGGTTGCCACGTTCCTGCTGCTTGCGGCGGGCAACGTGCTTGCGCTCGGTTTGGGGCAGATCGAGGTCAAGTCGCGGATCAACCAGCCGCTGCTGGCGGAGATCCCGATCATTTCCACCACGCCGGGCGAGCTGGAGGCGCTGCGGGCAAGGCTGGCCTCGCCGGAGACGTTCCGCCGGGTCGGCCTGGCGCAGCCGCAGGGGATCGCCGCCGAGCTGCAGTTCAGCCTGGGCAACGATGCCCGTGGCCGGCCGGTGATCCGGGTCACCACGACGGCGCCGGTCAACCAGGCGGTGCTGAATTTCCTGATCGAAGTGGATTGGGGCCAGGGCCGGCTGGTGCGCGAATATTCGGCGCTGATCGACGCGCCGCGGACCGCCAGCGCGCCGTTGCAGCCAGCGATCACCGCGCCGATCGTGTCCGCGCCGAACGTGGTGCAGCGTCCCGCTTCGCCGGCACCGATCGTAATCGAAACGCCGCCGGTCAGGTCCGCGCCGCCGCCGGTGGTCGCACCGCTTCCGCCGCGCGTACCTGCACTGTTGGCGCCGGCGCCGATGCCGCAACCGACGCCCGCCGTCGAACCCGCGCCGCCCTCGGTCGCGATTGCGCCGCCAGCGCCGCCGCGCCCGCGCCCGCCTGCGATCGCTGCGCCGCCTTCAACACCGGCCGTGCCGGCGCCAGCGCCCTCGGTTGCAGCGACCCAGTACGGCCCGGTGAAATCAGGCGAGACGCTCTCGAAGATCGCCGCCGGGCTGGATCAGGCAGGTGCGTACACGCTCGACCAGACCATGCTGGCACTGCTTCGCGCCAATCCGGATGCGTTCCTGGGCGATAACGTCAACCGCCTCAGGCAGGGTGCGGTCCTGCGTGTTCCCGGCAGCGACGCCCGCGCCAGCGTCGATGCCGACGAAGCGCAAATGGTAGTACGCCAGCAAATGCAGCAATGGGGACAGGCACGGCGCGTCGTTGCCCAGCCGGATACCCCGGTCGCCGGCAAAGTGCGCGCGCGCGCGCCGGTGACGGCGGATGCGGCAGCATCGCCAAAGAACCCGGCACAACCGGCCAAGCCGGCTCAACCGCCTGTGGCCAGGCAGGCGCAGGCACGGCTTCAAATCGTGCCAGCATCGGCACCCGGCAAGGCCACAGGAACACGATCCGGCACCAATGCCGGGGGCGAGGGCAGCATGCTTCAACAACAACTGCAGCAGCGCGATGAAGACCTGGCCGCGCGCAAGGCGGAAATCGGCGAGCTGAAGGAACGCGTCGCCGAGCTGGAAAAAATGAAGCAGCAGCAGGAACAGCTGTTGACCATGAAGGACAGCGAATTGGCGGCCGCGCAACAACGGCTGGCGGATTCGCGCACGGCTGCCAGCACGCCGGCAACCGCCGCCGCGGCCACTGCACCGGCCTTGGCGCCTACCGCGACGCAGGCCATCCAGCCGGTCCCTGAGCCGAAACCCGAGACGCCGCAGATGGTGCCGTGGTTGTGGATTGGGCTCGCCGTTCTTGTCATTGCTCTGGTGGCATGGCTGCTGCTACGTCGCCGCCGGTCCCCGACTGTGCCGGCACAACGACGCAGCTTCGACAGCGAAGCGCTGGCAGACAGCATGCGCACACCGTTCGTCGTTGCATCCACGACGACCGCTGCGGAGGATTCAGCGGATGCCGGAATACCGGTGGCGGCAACTGGGGCGCGCGTCGTCGATATCGCCGATCCAGCGACGGTGACGCCACCACGGGAAACGCCGACCTGGCATTCCGGGGGTTGGGTCAACGCCGACCCCGAGCCGGAAGCGCCAGCGTCGTCGTCGCCACGCTTCGTCCCGCCCGAGGACCAGCCGCTGGCTGCGGAGCCGTCGCTTGGCGAGCCACCGGCAACCGTGCCGCCCAGTGCACAACAGCGCGTCCGGCTTGCGCGGGCCTTCCTCGACATCGGCGACGAGCATTCGGCCAAGCAGCTGCTGCGCGAACTGGTCGTCGATCCCGATCCCGGCGCGCGTGCGGAAGCAGCAAAACTGCTGCGCGAGCTTGACTGAGGCGCACGCAAGGACGCTCATGCGGCTGGCGTTGGGGGTGGAATACGACGGAAGCGGGTTTTCCGGCTGGCAGCGCCTGAGCGTGGCGGGCTCGCAGGTGCCCGACGGCAGCCTGCAGACCGCGCTTGAGATCGCGCTGTCGAAAGTGGCCGATACCCGTATTGGCACCATTTGTGCGGGGCGCACCGATGCCGGCGTGCATGGCCAGTGCCAGGTCGTGCATTTCGATACCGACGTGACCCGCACTCCGCGCAGTTGGGTGCTGGGAACCACCTCCAACCTGCCGCCGGCGATCGCCGTGCGCTGGTGCGTGCCGGTCGCCGACGACTTCAGCGCGCGATTCTCCGCGCGTGCACGCCGCTACCGCTACCGCATCTTCAATCGCAACACCCGGCCCGGCCTGATGCGGCAGTATCTGGGATGGGAGCGCATCCCGCTGGATGCTCAGAAGATGCACGTGGCGGCCCAGGCATTGCTGGGCCTGCGGGATTTTTCCGCGTTCCGCAGCGCGCATTGCCAGGCGCGCCATGCCAATCGGGACCTGCAACGCATCGCGGTGTGGCGCGAGCAGGACGAGGTTATCGTCGAAGTGCAGGCTAATGCGTTCCTGCATCACATGGTGCGCAACCTCGTGGGCTCCTTGCTGTGCGTGGGGCGTGGCGAACAGCCAGCCGGC
>JBBSTP010000185.1:0-4400 GCA_038235795.1 Lysobacterales bacterium
CATCGCCGCCACGGCGGTGGGCGAAATCCGGAAGGGATGCGCCGCCTGCTGCTGGCACTGGTCCGCGACCTGAGCGTGGTGCCGATCGTGCTGGCGCGTCAGCTGTCGCGGATGCGCGCCGGCTGGCGCCTGCCAGCGGAGGAACGCCGCGCGCTGGCGCAGATGACCCGCGACATCCATGCGCCACTGGCCAACCGACTCGGCATCTGGCAGCTCAAGTGGGAACTGGAAGACCTCGCGTTCCGCGAACTGGAAACCGATACCTACGTGCGCATCGCGCGCCAGCTGGACGATAACCGCAGCGGCCGACAGGGGTACATCCAGAAGGCGCTGGCGCAGCTGCGCGAGGCGCTGGCCGAACACGGCCTCGACGCCGAGGTCGCCGGCCGTTCGAAGCACATCTACAGCATCTGGCGAAAGATGCGAAAGAAGGATGTCCCGATCGGCGAGCTCTACGACCTGCGCGCGCTGCGGGTGCTGGTCGACGACGTGGCCGCCTGCTACGCCGCGCTCGGCATCGTGCATGCCTTGTGGGTGCCGATACCGAGCGAGTTCGACGATTACATCGCGCGGCCAAAGCGCAACGACTATCGCTCGTTGCATACGGCGGTGGCCGGCCCCGGCGGCAAGACCCTGGAAGTGCAGATCCGCACCCGCGAGATGCATGCGCAGGCCGAGCTGGGGGTGGCCGCGCATTGGCGTTACAAGGAAGGTGGCGCCGGCGGCGGTGCTGCCGGTCGTGCCGCGATGGACAAGCGCATCGCATGGATGCGCAAGTTGCTGGAGCAGGCGGCCGATGCCGCGCGCGGCGGCGAGGCCACGCCGCTGGATGGCATCGACAGCGAGCTGGTCGAGGAGCGTGTCTACGCGCTGACCCCGAAAGGCGAAGTAGTCGATTTGCAGCAGGGCTCGACCGTGCTCGACTTTGCCTACCAGGTGCATACCGAAGTTGGCCATCGCTGTCGCGGCGCCAAGGTCGATGGCCGCATCGTCCCGCTCAACCATCAACTGCGCAGTGGTGACCGCGTCGAGATCCTGACCGCGAAAACCTCTGAACCGCGCCGCGACTGGCTGCAGGCCGGCAGCGGTTTCCTGGCCAGCAGCCGCTCGCGGGACAAGGTGCGTTCCTGGTTCAACAAGCTCGACCGCGCGCGCAACCTGCAGGCCGGCCGCGACATGCTGGATCGCGACCTGCGCCGGATGGGCCTGCTGCAGTCGGACCTGCAGCCGGTGCTGGGCAAGTTCAACGCGCACAACATCGACGAGCTGCTGGTGCTGGTGGCGTTGGGCGATGTCGGTCCGAACCAGGTCGGTCGTGCCCTGCTCGACCTGGAGCGGGCGACGCAAGAACCTGTGCGCGACGTGCCGCCACTGGCATCGCCAAAGCCCGCGAGCGCCGGTACGGCGGCGGGCACGGTGACCGTGCAAGGTGTCGACAACCTGTTGGCGCAGGTCGCGCGGTGCTGTCAGCCATTGCCGGGCGAGCCGATCGCCGGCTACCTGACCCGCGGGCGCGGGGTCAGCGTGCATCGACCCGATTGTGCCTCGTTCCTGCGCATGGCCGGCTTGCAACCAGCGCGCGTGCTGCCGGTGGAGTGGGGCGCGCGCAGCGGTGGCCACGAGGTCGCCGTGCGCATCGATGCACTCGACCGCAAATGGTTGATCAAGGACATCACCACACTGGTCGCGCAGCTTGGCGTGCACATGCTGGGCATCCACGCCGCGCCAGTGCGTGCAGGCGCTGCGGAGGCGCGCGTACGGCTGCACGTGCGGGTCGCCGACTATGGCCAGCTCGGTCTGCTGCTGGAACGGATCGAGGGCTTGCCCGGGGTCCAGTCGGCGCAGCGCGGATGAAGCGCTTTGCTTCCGGGCATCGCCGCCGGCAGGCCTTGCACGCGCGGTGGTCGAGGCTGCCGCAAGCGTTGCGCCGCGCGTTGATCGGAGTGTCCGCGATCCTGTTGCTGGCGATGTTGATTGCGGTGGTGTTCCGCGGCGGCATGTCGACGTGGCTGTGGCCGGATTCGCGCAGTGGGGAGCTGCGCGTGCAGGCCGCCACTGCGCTGCGGGCAGGTCACCTGAGCGCAGGGGATGGCAGCGGGGCGCGCGAACTGTACGAGGCCGCGTTGGCGCTCCAGCCCGACCAGGAGCAAGCGCGCCAAGGTCTGGCGCAAGTCGCGCTGGCCGCATTGGCACGTGCGCAACGCAGTATCCGCCAAGGGCGCTACGCGCAGGCGCGCGCGGACCTGCAACTGGCACAAGTACTGGAAGCGCCGCGCGCGCGCCTCGATCCGGTTGCGGCCGACCTGCGCAAGCATGAAACGGCCGTGGCCGGTGTCGATGACCTGCTGCAGCGCGCCGATGAAGCACGCGCGGCAGGCCGCTATGACGAGGGCGAAGCAGACTCGCTACCGCTGTATGAGCGCGTATTGGCCCTGCAGCCGCGCAACCAGCGTGCGGTGGAAGGCCGGGAAGACACATTGACCGACTTGCTTCAACCGGCGCGGGCGGCACTGGATCGCGGCGATGCAAAATCGGTAGCCGCGCTGCTGCGACGCGCGCAGCGCTTCGATCCGGGGCACGTAGAGCTGCCCGCCTTGCAGGCCGGACTGGCGCAACTGGTCGAACGGCAGTCGCAGCGTCTTCGTCGCCTGGCCGAACGCGGCAGTTTCGAGCGTGCCGCGGTCCTGTGCATCGAGCTCGGCCGAGTATTGGGCGATGGTGGAATGCCGACGCCGTGCACCCGCGAGGTGGTTGCGGGACTGACGGTGCGCGCGACCGGGATGGCCGCGGATTTCGATTTCGCCGCCAGCGAGCTATTACTGGCGACGGCACGCAGCCTGGCGGTGGACGACCCGCGCATCAGACAGGCGGAGCGTCAGCTGGCCCAGGCTAGGCGCGGGGCCTTGCGCCTGCCCACCCCACGCAATGACCGCCGCACGCGTGCGCGCGTGCAGGGCTTGCTTGCCGATGCGACCGAAGCGCAGGCACGTGGAGATTGGTTGACGCCGCCCGGCGAGAGCGCTTGGGACAAGTTGCGCGCCGCGCGCGCGTTGGCGCCGGCGAGTGTCGAGGTCCAGCGTGCGCTGGCCGCGCTGGAGCCTGCGGCGCGCCGTTGTCATGCGGACGCCTTGCGCGACAACGACCTGCGCGAGTCGCAGGCCTGCCTGGATGTCTGGCGCCAACTGGACCCTGTCGATTCCGACCTTCCGGCAGCGCGCCGGCGACTTGCACAGCGCTGGATCGCGATTGGCGAGCAGCGCCTGGAAGCAGGTGAGATCAGTGCTTCCGGGCAGGCCGCGGAACAGGCGAGGTTGCTGGATCCGGCGCTGCCTGGCCTGGTGGAATTCACCGAGCGCGTGAGGCGCGCGCAGCCGGGCAGGCCCTAGAACTCAAGCCCCGTCACCTCCGCGAAAAGGGGATCGAGACGCGTGATCCGGCTGGACAATCAATCCACCAGGACGCTGTCCCTGACAGTTCCCCCGGTACCTTTCTGCAGGAACAATTCGCGCACGACCTGGCGCGCTGCCGCCATCGAGTAATGCGTCGCCACGTTGTCGAGCGCATGGGTGGCGACCTGCTCCCACAACATGGCATCGGCATGCAGGCGCAGCACCGCGTCAGCGAAGGCTTGCGCGTCATCGGCCACCAGTACGTCGATGCCATTGCGCAGGTGCATGCCCTCCACCGCCGGCGACGTGGCCACTACCGGCAGGCCATGCGCCATCGCCTGGTTGACTTTGCCCTTGACCCCGGCGCCGTAGCGCAGCGGGGCGACCGAGATCCGGCAGCCCTCCAGCCACGGCTGCAGCTCGGGTACGTGGCCATGGATCTGGACCCCGGCCTGCGCCCCAAGCGCACCGATCTCGCCTGGCACGTCACCACCAATGCAATGGAAGCGAAGCTCGGGTTGCGTTTCGCGGATCAGCGGGAAGACCTCGCGGACGAACCACAACACCGCATCCACGTTCGGCGGATGCCGGAACCCGCCGACGAACAACAGGTCTCGGCGTTGCGCGAAGCCGGGTCCGCGGCCGGCGATCTGGTGCACATTGGACAGGATCCGCACATCGGCGTCGGGTGCATCCTCGCGCAACAGATCACGCTCGACCGCGCTCACCACCAACGTCGTATCGGCGGCGGCGATCAGTTCCAGTTCCAGTTCGCGCGTCCGCAATGCGGCGCGCAGGCCCGCTGCATCGCCCGACAATTCGGCGGCGCGGCGCTCGCGCAGGTAATGCAGGTCGATGGTGTCGAACAGGATGCGGGCCTGCGGTGCATGCCGGCGCAGCAGCGGCATGAACTCGCGCGCGACGTAATGCCGGCACACCATCACGACATCGAAGCGCGGGCCATGTTCGCGCAGCCATGCCGGCGCGCGCGCGGCGTACGGGGCGTGCCAG
>JBBSTP010000186.1:0-4363 GCA_038235795.1 Lysobacterales bacterium
CAGGGCTCGGGCATCATCAGTCGCCTGAATCCGTTCGCCGGCGACAAGAAGTAGCGGCGCAGCTCAGCCGCGATAACCGTTGGTGATCGGGTAGCGCCGTTCGCGGCCGAACGCGCGACGGCTGACCTTCGGCCCCGGCGCGGACTGGTGCCGCTTCCACTCGCTGATCCGCACCAGCCGCAACATCCGCTCGACCGTGGCCGGATCAAAGCCGGCCGCAACGATCTCGTCGCGCGATTGCTCCTGATCGATATGCCGCAGCAGAATCGCGTCGAGCACGTCATACGGCGGCAGCGAATCCTGGTCTTTCTGGTTGTCGCGTAGCTCGGCCGACGGCGGTCGGTCGATCACCGCCTGCGGGATCACCGGCGCGCCGCCCACTGTGTTGCGCCAACGCGCCAGCGCGAACACCTCGGTCTTGTACAGGTCCTTGATCGGCGCATAGCCGCCGCACATGTCGCCATAGATGGTGGCGTAGCCGACCGCGTACTCGCTCTTGTTGCCGGTGGTCAGCAGCATCCCGCCCAGTTTGTTGGACAGTGCCATCAGCAATGCGCCACGGATGCGCGATTGCAGGTTTTCCTCGGTGGTGTCCGCCACCTTGCCTTCGAATGTCTCCGCCAGCGTGTCCAGATAGGCCTGGAACGGTTTTTCGATTGGCAGCGCGATGAGCTTCACGCCCAGCGCGTCGCATTGGTCCTGGGCCAGGTCATTCGACAGGCCAGCGGTATAGCGCGACGGCATGCGCACCGCGGTCACGTTCTCCGCGCCCAATGCATCGACTGCGATCGCCAATACCACCGACGAATCGATGCCGCCGCTCAGGCCCAACCAGACCTTGTCGAAACCATTCTTGCCGCAGTAGTCGCGGGTGCCGCGCACCACCGCGCGCCAAGCCAGCGCATCGCGGCTTTCGTCGCCATCGGCTTCCCATTGCAGCGGCGAGAATTTCCGCGTGGCCGGGTCGAACGCCACCAGCAGCCACTGGTCGGTGAACGCGGCCGCCGCCGGCGACAAGGTGCCGTCGGCATCGGCGACCACGCTGGCGCCATCGAACACGAGGTCATCCTGACCGCCGACCATGTTGAGATAGGCGATGGCGGTTCCGCTCTCGGCCACGCGCATCGCCAACAGCGCATCGCGCTGGGCGTGCTTGTCGCGCTCGAACGGCGAGGCATTCAGCACCAGGGTGAGCATGGCGCCTGCCGCCACGGTCGTGGCCAGCGGCTCGGCGAACCACAGGTCTTCGCAGATCAGTAAACCGACCCGCACGCAGCTGACCTCGAACACGCAATCCTCGCGGTCCGGGTCCACATCGAAATAGCGGCGGTCGTCGAACACCGCGTAATTGGGCAGCTCGCGCTTGCGGTACGTCGCCTCGACCGCGCGGTCGCGCAGCACGCTGGCCGCGTTGTAGACCACCGCGCCGGCGGCCTGTGGCCAGCCCACCACCGCGACGATGTCGTGTACACCAGCGGCGATCGCCTGCAGCGCGGTGTCGCAGTCGCGCAGGAACGACGGCCGATACAGCAGGTCCTCCGGCGGATAGCCGCTCAATGCCAGCTCCGGGAACAGCACCACGTCGGCGCGCAACTGGTCGCGCGCCACGCCGATCATCTCGACGATGCGCGCGGCATTGCCGGCGATGTCGCCCACCGGGAAATCGAACTGGGCCATCGCGATGCGAAGTGGCTGCGGCATTGACTCAGGCATTGCTTCAGGCATGCGCTCAGATTCCGGAAATCAGCAGGTCAAGCGCTGCCATGATTGCAGGACGCTGATCGGAAAGGTCGGCTTCAAGCGAGCCAAGGTCCGTGATTTCCATCGCTGCGAGCAATGGCACAACCAGCACATGCGGCTTGTCATTCACGTCCATGATGGGCGCCAAGTACGTGATCGATGGCGGATGACCGCCCGTCGCTGGCACCAACGGCACGACCACGCGCGTGCCGGTCTTCGAAATCAGATCACTCTGCACATTGAGAAGCAGCGGATATGACGACCGCGTGGCGACGTTTCGATTCCTATACACGCAAAACTGGCGCATCAGGGCCTGCGAAACATCGGACTGAGGACGCCGTGCTCGCGCACATGGTCGTTATAGCCTTCGATGGCCTCGCGGTTCTCCGCCAGCCACAGTTCGCGCTTGCGAGCGCGCACTTCGGCTTCAAGCGCACGCTCGAGGGTGGCAGACAGATTGATCTCGAGTGCCTTGGCCTGGTCAAGCAGTTCGGCATTGACGCTGAGGTTTGCGGCACGCTTGGTGTGTATCGTGGACTCTTCACGGATGCGCATCGACCGATTCTCCCTCGTGCGCATTGATCATGCGCATGAAATGTGTGCGCGTCAACTGGTGCACGCGGTTAACGCTTGCGCCGTAGCAGGCGAAGCGCGAGCTGCTCCCATTGGCGCGCTCCGCGAACACCACGCGAGGCCTTGGCCAGCCAGCCCTGTTCCCAGGCGGGGTATACGCGTGGATCGATATAGGACTTGCGGCACACGGCCGGCGTATTGCCCAGCTGGCGCGCGACGTCGACCTCCACGGTCTTGCGCATCGCCGCCATCGCGCGCTGGGTGGCGCCGTCCTCATCCCACGGCATGTCCGCGAGCAGGCGGATCGCGGCCAACGTGCCGCCCCAGGTGCGGAAGTCCTTGGCGGTGAATTCGGCGCCCATCGCCTCGCGCAGGTAATCGTTGACCAGCCCGGAGCCGACCGACTGCAAATCGCCATCCTCGTCGCGATACTGGAACAGATGCTGTCCCGGCAACTGCTGGCAACTGCGCAGGAGTCTGGCCAGCCGCTTGTCATCGATCACGACTTCCTGCTCGACGCCGGATTTGCCGCGGAATTTCAGTTGCGCGCGCCCGCCACGCAGAAATGAGACGTGCCGGTTGCGCAGCGTGGTCAAGCCGAACGATTTGTTGCCGCGCTCATAAGTCCGGTTGCCGATCCGCACCAGGGTATCGGCCATCACCCCGACCAGGATCGCCGCCACCTTGTGCCGGGGAAACCCGGCAAGCGCCAGATCCCGCCGCAAGCGTCTGCGCAGCCGGGGAAGGGCGGCACCGAATGCCTCGATGCGACTGAATTTCTGCAGGTCGCGCACCTCGGCCCAGCGCGCGTGGTAGCGATACTGCTTGCGTCCGCGCGCGTCGCGACCGGTCGCCTGCAGGTGCCCGTTGGCACGCGGGCAGATCCACACATCGCGGTAGGCCGGCGGAACCGCCAGTGCACGCACGCGGCGCAGGGTTGCCTCGTCGGTGACCGGCTGCCCCGCTGCATCCATGTAGTGGAAGCCGGTGCGGGTCTTGCGCCTGGTCAGGCCCGGCTGCTCATCGCTGACGTAACGAAGCCCACCATCACGCGCGGAGGCTATGGCGGCTTCGGATTTCGAAGTGGGCTCGGGTTTGGCGGCAGGCGATTTGCGGAGCATCGGCGGAGCATGCCCAGCGTCGTGTCAACGTGATGCGCAGGGCGAGGTTGTGGCGTTCCCGCTGGCCGGAGACGCCCCCATCCGCCTTCGGCACCTTCCCCCGCAGGCGGGGGAAGGCAGAGCATCGCTTATTGCTTGTCTCCTTCCCTCGCTGGCCGGGGAAGGAATCTAAGACGCCCCCACCCGCCTTTGGCACCTTCCCCCGCAGGCGGGAGAACGCAGAGCATTGCTTATTGCTTGTCTCCTTCCCCCGTCTGCGGGGGAAGGTTGGGATGGGGGCGCGTTTCAAGGAGCGAACTCTCGATCACCCCGATAACGCCTTCAATATTGGCGAGGACGTCATGGTTCCAGAACCGCAGGACACGATAGCCAGAAGCCTCCATGAATCTTGTTCTCACTTCGTCATAAGTCACATGGCCTGCGTGCTGGCTTCCGTCCAGCTCCACCACAAGGCGGTGCGACTTGCATGCAAAGTCCCCGATGTATGGGCCGATGGCCACTTGGCGCTTGAACTTGAAGCCACCCAGCCTGCGGTCACGGACCACCAGCCAAAACTTCACTTCCGCGTCGGTCAGGCATTGCCTCAACTCGCGGGCGCGTTGTGTATTTCGATAAACGACCATGGGACGACATTGAGCCATCGATGCACCGGGCAGAATAAGGAAACCCCGCGACTCTCCCTCACCCCAACCCTCTCCCGCCAGCGGGAGAGGGAGACAAGCATCGCTCCAGCCGTAGAAAGCAGCGCTCCAGCCGTAGAAAGCAGCGCTCCAGCCGTAGAAAGCAGCACTCCAGCCGTAGAAAGCATCGCTCCAGCCGTAGAAAGCAGCTCTCCAGCCGTAGAAAGCAGCTCTCCAGCCGGAGAGGGAGTAATGCGGTGTTTCCTTCTCCCGCTAGCGGGAGAAGGTGGCCCGCAGGGCCGGATGAGG
>JBBSTP010000187.1:0-4354 GCA_038235795.1 Lysobacterales bacterium
AACATCGGCTTCCGGTAAAATGCCGGATTCCCGTTTCCTCCTGCAGGATTTCCCATGCAACTCGCCAACGTCCGCGCCGTGATCACCGGCGGCGTCTCCGGCCTCGGCCTCGCAGTCGCCGAACACCTGGTCAACCACGGAGGCAAAGTTGCCCTGTTCGACGTCAATGACGACAGGGGCGCCGCCGCGGTAACAGCATTCGGCGAAGGCAGTGCCCGCTACTTCAAGACCGACGTTACCGACGAAGCCGGCGTGTCCGCCAATGTCGACGCGGCGCGCGCTTTCCTGGGCGGCCTCAACGCCACCATCAACTGCGCAGGCATCCTCGGGGCCGGACGCATGCTCGGCCGCGAAGCACCGATGCCGCTGGCCAACTTCCAGTCGACCGTCATGGTCAACCTGGTCGGCAGCTTCAACGTCGCCAAGGCTGCGGCCAACCTGATGCAGCGCAACGAGCCTGGCGCCGACGGCGAGCGCGGCGTCATCATCAACACTGCTTCGATAGCGGCGTATGAAGGTCAGGTCGGCCAAGCCGCGTATGCCGCGTCCAAGGGTGGCGTGGTGGCCATGACCCTGCCGATGGCGCGCGAACTGGCCCGCTTCGGCATCCGCGTGATGACCATTGCTCCCGGTGTGTTCTGGACGCCGATGGTCGACGGCATGCCGGATTCCGTGCAGGAATCTCTGGCCGCGTCGATCCCGTTCCCCTCGCGCCTGGGCCAGCCGCCGGAGTTCGCCGACCTGGTCGCCTATATCCTCGGCAACACCTATCTCAACGGCGAGACCATTCGCCTGGATGGCGCAACCAGGCTCGCTCCCAAGTGACCGATTACGGATCGCGCGCGGAACGCTGGACCGCCACGCGCTGGCCGGCGATCCGAGCCAAGGGCATGGCGCATTTCGTGTTGATGCGCGGGTTGTTGTTCTGGGGCGGATTGATGTTCGCGTTCTCGATCGCGCTGATCTGGGCGAAATTTGGTCCCCAGCACCCTCGCTTCGGCCTGCTGCTGGGCGTCGCCGCCGGACTGTGTGCGGTCGGAGGCCTGGCGTGGGGCGTACTGACCTGGACCATCAACGAACGCATCTTTCGAAACCTCAACCCCACTCCCAACTCCGACCGGCCATCCGCATGAAGGCTTTCGACATCAAGAAAGGCAACGTGGTCGAACACAACGGCACCGTTTACCAGGTGCGCGACATCGAACGCAGTTCGCCGCAGGGCCGCGGCGGCAACGTCAAGTTCCGCTTCACCATGTACAGCGTGCCGGGCGCGGTGAAATACGACCTCAGCCTCGGCGGCGACGACGAGCTCAAGGACGTCGAGCTGTCGCGCCGGCAGGCCACCTATTCCTATCGGGATGGCGCGGCCTTCGTGTTCCTCGATGACGAGGACTACACCCCGTACATGCTGGACGCGGACGTCATCGGCGAAGCCGCCGGTTACATCGTCGATGACCTCACCGGCTGCTATGTACAGATCATCGACGACCTGCCGGTGGCGCTGCAGCTGCCGTCCAGTGTGGTAATCCAAGTCGTCGACACGCCACCCGAACTCAAGGGCGGTACCGCGACCAAGCGGCCGAAGCCGGCGAAGCTCTCCACCGGGATCGAGATCCAGGTGCCGGAATACATTACCAATGGCGAGAAGGTCTGGGTCAGCACCACGACCGGCGAGTTCGCGGGCCGCGCGGACTGATTCATGCTCTTCACCCGGCGAACGCCGGGATCCAGCGCTTGTCCCAATCAAGCACCACTCAATCGAACAGCTTGCCGGGATTCATGATCCCGTTCGGATCCAGCACCGCCCTGATCCCGCGCATGATTGCGATTTCCGCTTCGCCGCGCGTGCTCCACAGATAGGGCTTCTTGACCAGGCCAATGCCGTGCTCGGCGGAGATGCTTCCGCCATGTGCCTGCAGTATCTGCGCGAGCAATTTGGTGACCCGCTCGCAGTCCGCCACGAACGCGCCTTGCGCCATGTCGTCCGGCTTGAGGATGTTGATGTGCAGGTTGCCATCGCCGATGTGGCCGAACCAGACCACGTCGAAGTGCGGATACTCGCTGGCCAGCAACGCCTGCGTCTGCGCAAGGAACGCCGGCATCGCCGAGATCCGCACCGAGACATCGTTCTTGTACGGCACGTAACGGGCGAGGCTCTCGGTGATGCCCTCGCGCAGGTGCCAGAGCTGCGCCGCCTGCGCGTCGCTCTGGCTGATCACCCCATCGGTGACCAGCCCTTGCGCCATGCACAACTCAAAGGCTGTAAGCGCTTCGGCTTCACTGGCCTCTTCGCTGGCGAATTCAGTGACCACGTAGAACGGGTGGGCCTCGGCAAATGGCGCTTGTCCGCCATGCGCCAGCACATGGTGCATGGCCCGATCCGTGAGGAATTCGAAGGCCTGCAACCGCAGGGTCGAACGAAATGACGCGAACACCTGCATCAGCGCATCGAATGACGGCAGCGCCAGCAACATGACTTTGGTTGGTGGTGGCGGATCAATGAGCTTGAGGGTCGCTTCGACCACGATTCCCAGCGTGCCTTCCGAGGCGATCGCCAAGTGCCGAAGATCGTATCCGCTGGAGTTCTTGACCAGGCTGCGCCCGAGTTCCAGCAGTTCGCCGCGTCCGCTGACCAGCTTGAGGCCGGCGATCCAGTCGCGCGTATTGCCGTAGCGTACGACCCGGATGCCGCCGGCATTGGTGGCGATGTTGCCGCCGATGCTGCATGAGCCGCGCGCCGCAAAGTCGACCGGATAGTGGAGGCCATGTTCCCTCGCCGCGTCTTGCGCCACTTGCAGCGGAATACCAGCCTCTACCGTCAGCGTCCGGTCGACCGCATTGAAGTCCAGCACCCGTTTCATTCGCTCCAGGCTGACCACCAATTCGCCTTTGCACGCCACCGCGCCGCCAGACAGGCCTGTGCGCCCACCGGACGGGACAATGGCGACGCCGTTGGCGTTGGCCCATTGCACGGTCTCCTGCACCTGTTCCACGCTGGCCGGAAATGCGATCGCCAGCGGCGCGGGCGTCCAGCGCCGGGTCCAGTCGCGCCCGTAATGCTCCAGGTCTGCCGCATCAGTGGTGACCCGAAGCGAGGGCAATGCAGCGACAAGTGAGTCCAGACGCGGATCAGGCATGGCGTACTCGGTTTTTGCCAGTGGGAGAATGTCGTGGACATCCGGTGCGCGGCCAGCCTGCCAGTCAGCACTCCCCGCGTCCAGTGCGGCAGCGCAGCAAATTCATGCCCGAAGCTGGCACACTCACTAGGCCCTCTTGTCCGGCCCACCCAATGAAGAAGACGTCGTACCCCAAGCAGGACATCAAGGTCCTGCTGCTGGAAGGCATCAGTCCCAATGCGATCGCGACCTTCCGGGCGGCCGGTTACGACAACATCGTCAGCCATGCGACGTCGCTGACCGAGGATGCGTTGCGCAACGCCATCGCCGACGCGCATTTCATCGGCATCCGCTCGCGTACCCAGCTGACCGCCGATGTGCTGGCCGACGCCAAACGCCTGCTCGCCGTTGGCTGCTTCTGCATCGGCACCAACCAGGTCGACCTGGAAGCTGCCGAGCTGGCCGGCATCCCGGTGTTCAATGCGCCCTACTCCAATACTCGCAGCGTGGCCGAACTCGTACTGGCCGAAACGATCATGCTGTTGCGCGGCATCCCGCAGAAATCCGCGCAATGCCATCGCGGTGGCTGGAGCAAGTCTGCGGCGGGCAGCCACGAGGCGCGCGGCAAGACCCTCGGCATCGTCGGCTACGGCCACATCGGCACCCAGGCCGGCGTGCTGGCCGAGTCGCTGGGCATGCACGTGGTGTTCCACGACATCGAAACCAAGCTGTCGCTGGGCAATGCGCGGGCGGCGCGCGACCTGGACGCATTGCTCGAAGCATCCGATGTGGTGACCCTGCACGTGCCGGAAACCCCGGCCACGAAATGGATGATCGGTGCCGCCCAGATTGCGCGCATGAAGCCGGGCGCGCACCTGATCAACGCGTCGCGCGGCACGGTGGTGGATATCGAGGCGCTCGCCCAGGCGCTCGCAACCGGGCATCTGGGAGGCGCCGCAGTCGATGTGTTCCCTGAGGAACCCAAGGGCAACGATGATCCACTGCTGTCGCCGCTGTGCGGCCTGGACAACGTGATCCTGACCCCACACGTGGGTGGCAGCACGCTGGAGGCGCAAGACAATATCGGAATCGAGGTTGCGGCAAAGCTGGTCCGCTACAGCGACAACGGCAGCACCCTGTCCGCGGTGAATTTCCCCGAGGTCACCCTGCCCGAACACGACGGCAGTCATCGGCTGCTGCACATCCACCAGAACGTGCCGGGCGTGCTGTCGCGGGTC
>JBBSTP010000188.1:0-4342 GCA_038235795.1 Lysobacterales bacterium
GGCGGTGATCAGCTCGCTGACCGCGCTGGCCGAAGCCGGTGGCATCGGTCTGTTGCTGTCGATCGGGGTGCTGTATTTCTTCCTGCGCCACTGGCCGTCGACGCTGATGGTGACCACGGCCATCCCGATCTGTTTCGTGATGACCCTGGGCTTCATGTACTTCGTCGGCATCACCCTCAACATTCTGTCGATGATGGGGCTGTTGCTGGCAGTCGGCATGCTGGTGGACAACGCGGTGGTGGTGGTGGAGAGCATCTACCAGGAGCGCGAAAAATACCCGGACCAGCCGCGGCTGGCCTCGGTGATCGGCACCCGCCACGTGGCAATTGCGCTCAGCGCCGGCACCTTGTGCCACTGCATCGTGTTCCTGCCGATGATGTTCGGCGAAAAGAACATGATCACCATCTACCTGACCCAGCTGGCGGTCACCATATCGGTATCGCTGCTGGCCTCGTGGCTGGTCGCGATCAGCCTGATCCCGATGTTGTCCGCGCGCATGCGCACGCCGCCTGCGGTGAAGTCCGGCTTCATTTCCCGGTTGCAGGAGCGCTACGCCGGCATCCTGCGCTGGACCCTGGACCATCGCGGCTGGAGCGTGCTCGGGATCGTGCTGATCTCGCTGCTGAGCATCATCCCGATGAAGCTGACCAAGGGTGATTCCGGCGACCAGCAGGATCCCCGCGAGATATCGCTCTACTACCAGTGGCAGGGCTCTTACTCGAAGGAAGAGATGGGCAATGAGGTCGCCAAGGTCGAGGCATTCATCAACGCCAACCGCAAGCGCTTGCACGTCGACAAGGTGTACAGCCGTTACAGCGAACAGGGCTGGGCGCAGACCCGGCTTTATGTCGACGTGAAGGACACCGAAGCCTCCAAGAAGATCCAGGACGACCTGCGCGACGGCCTGCCCAAGTCGGCACGCGCCAATATCGGCATCGGTCGCCAGGGTGGCATGGGCGGCGACGGCAAGGGAATCCAGTTCAGCCTGACCGGCGACTCGACTGAAACGCTGAAGGAATTGGCCGACGACATCATCCCGGTCCTGTCGCGCAGCAAGAGCCTGCGCGACGTGCGCGTGGACGTTGGCGACAGCAATAACGAACTGTCGGTGCGGGTGAACCGCGAACGCGCGGCCTCCTTCGGTTTCAGTGCGCAACAGGTGGCGCAGTTCGTCGGCCTGGCGCTGCGCGGGTCATCGCTGCGCGAATTCCATCGAGGCGACGTGGAGATTCCGGTCAATGTGCGTTTTGCCGGCGCCGAGCACTTCGGCGCGGCCGACCTTGAGTCATTCACCGTGCGCGCGGCCGACGGTCGCACGGTGCCGCTTTTGGCGATGGTGGATGTCAGCGTGAAGGCCTCGTCGAGCACCATCCAGCGCATGAACCGGCAGACCATGCTCAAGATCGAGGCGGGTCTGGCCGGCGAGGCGACCATGCCCGACGCGCGCAAGGAGATCGAGGACACCCTCAAGTCGGTGCAATTTCCGCCCGGTTACAGCTTCACGTTCGAGGGCGGCGGATTCGGCTTCAACATGGACGCCAACGCGCAGATGTTCGGCAACATCGGCATCGCGCTGGTGCTGATGTTCATCGTGATGGCGGCGGTCTTCGAGTCGCTGCTGTTCCCGCTGGCCATCATGAGCTGCGTGCTGTTCTCGATTTTTGGCGTGTACTGGCTGTTCTGGCTGACCGGAACGGAATTCAACATCATGGCGATCATCGGCATCCTGGTGCTGATGGGTGTGGTGGTGAACAACGGCATCGTCATGGTCGAGCACATCAACAACCTGCGCAGGCGTGGCATGAGCCGCACCGAGGCGCTGGTGGAAGGCAGCCGCGAACGCTTGCGCCCGATCATGATGACCATGGGCACGGCGATCCTTGCGATGGTGCCAATCGCCTTGTCGGACACCCAGATCGCCGGTGACGGTCCGCCGTACTACCCGATGGCGCGCGCGATTGCCGGCGGGCTGGCGTTCTCGACCGTGGTCAGCCTGCTGTTCCTGCCGACGATCTATGCGTTGCTGGACGACCTGCGCAGCGGTAGCGGCAACCTGGTCGCGAAGGCGCGCATGAGCCGCCAGCAGCGTCGGGCGCTGCGGGTGCAACCAGGCGTCTGACCAGGCCAGGCATGCCTGCGTCGCGGAAGGGATGAAATGGCGCGCCCGCGACAACGCGCGGCTGTTGCGGCGGTGTTGCTACAGCAACTTCCCGAAGATGCGCGCGCCGGCGATCCATACGCCGACCGCACTGCCGATGTTGGTGAGGATGAAGACGAGCACCACCCGGCACACGCGATTGCGGTACCAGCCGCCAAGGGTCTGCGCGTCATCGCGCAAGGCGAGGAAATCCTGGTAAACCGGCTTGCGCAGGTGGACTTCGACCAAGGCACTGAACATGCCCGGTGGCAGGCCGGGACGAAACGGTTTCAGCGGCGCCGAGACTGCGGCAGCGAGGATACTCAGGATGTGGCCACGGGCGAGCAGGGCGCCCAGTCCGGCCAGTCCACCGGTCCACGCCACCCATTGCAGCAGCAGCTCACGGCCGAGCTCACTGCCCCCGCGCACGTAGCCCCAGCCGATGCCGGCAATGATCAACAACATCAGGGCAATCGTGATCCAGGGGATCTTGCGCTTGCTGGTGACGTGCACCAGCTCACTGGTGATATCGCTCGGTGCGCGGGTTTCCTCGGCCAGATACGTCGCCATGCCTTTCAGGTGGCCGGCGCCGACGACCGCCAATACGCGCCTGGCGCCGTCCGCACGTTCGCGCAGGCGCGCGGCCATGAACTGGTCACGCTCATCAATCAGGGTCGCATAGAGCGATGGCGTATCGCGCGCGAACTCGCCAAAGCTCGCCTCCAGCATGTCGCCTTCCTTGAGGCGCTCGATGTCCTCCGGCGAGACTTCGTCGTCGGCGAACAGGCCACCGCCCAGCCCCGCGATCAGCTTCATCCGGTCCCACCAGCCGAGCTTTTGCAGGATCCGGCGAAAGGTGATGCCGACGTCGCGATCGATCAGCTGCAAGGGCAGGCCACGTGCTCGGGCTTCCAGCGCGGCGGTCTTGAGTTCGGCGCCGGGTTCCACGTCGAGTTGCTCGGCGAGTCGGCGCTGGTAAGCGGCCAGCGCCAGGTTGGCGGCGAAGGGGGCGACCTTGCGTTCGCGGATGACCTTGACCAGGTCCAGTTGCGCAAGCGCGTCCGGTTCGGTCAGCGCCTTGTGCCGTTGCTCGTCCAGCTCCACCGCGACGGCATCAAACCTGCCACTGGCGATCGCCGAACGCACGGCATCAATACTGGCCTTGGAGATATGTGCGGTGCCGAGCAGGGTGTAGTGCACCCCGTCGCGCTCAAGCTCGATGTGCGGCTGCTCAGTCCACTCGGCGGCATCGGCCGCAGGGGAATCAGTCACGGTACCGCTTCAGCAAATCATCGTAGGCGTCAATCCGGCGATCACGCAGAAACGGCCAGATCCGGCGCACGTGCTCGCTGCGCTGCATGTCGACCTCAGCCATCAGGATGGTCGGTTCGCTGCCGGCCTCGGCGATGAATTCGCCCTGCGGACCCAGCACGTGGCTGTTGCCCCAGAAGTCGATCCCGGAAGCGCCCGCGGTATTTTCGGATGCAAGTGGAGAAGCTTCATGACCAACGCGGTTGCAGCTGAGCACGGGCAGGCCGTTGGCGACGGCATGGCCACGATGGCTGACGATCCATGCGTCGCGCTGGCGGGATTTCTCGGCGGAATCGTCACTCGGATCCCAGCCAATCGCGGTCGGGTACAGCAGCATTTCTGCGCCGGCCAGCGCCATCAGGCGCGCGGCTTCCGGGTACCACTGGTCCCAGCACACCAGCACGCCAAGGCGGCCCACTGACGTGTCGATGGGGTTGAAGCCGAGGTCGCCCGGGGTGAAATAGAACTTCTCGTAGAAGCCCGGATCGTCCGGGATGTGCATCTTGCGATACTTGCCGGCCACGCTGCCGTCGGCATCGAACACCACGGCGGTGTTGTGGTACAGGCCGGCGGCGCGCTTTTCGAACAGCGAGCTGACCAGCACCACGCCATGTTGTTTCGCAAGCTTGCCCAGGCGCTCAGTGGACGGGCCGGGAATGGGCTCGGCCAGGTCGAATTCGTCCACGCATTCGTGCTGACAGAAATACGCGCCGTTGTGTAGCTCCTGCAGCAGGACGAGCTTGGCGCCGTTGTCGGCAGCCTCGGCCACGCGCGTTTCAATGACAGCCAGGTTGATTTCGGCGTCACCACGGTTGCGCTCCTGGATCAGCGCTACGGCAAGCTTGTCGTACTTGGCCATCACACCAGTCCTTCAGGTAATTGCATGGTGATGCA
>JBBSTP010000189.1:0-4318 GCA_038235795.1 Lysobacterales bacterium
GCCCACCGCGTCCAGCAGCAGGCGCACCTTGACGCCGGCGCTTGCGCGTTCGACCAGGGCATCGCGCAGGGCGCAGCCGGTGCGGTCCGGCTGGTAGATGTAGTACTCCAGGTGCACATGTTCGCGGGCGCCTTGCACCGCGGTGATCAATGCGTCATAGGTCGCGGCGCCATCCACCAGCAGCTCGACCTGGCGCAGGGTGGTGGGTGGCAACCCGGTAATGGCGTGGCCCAACCGCGCAAGTTCCGCCGTCTCGGTGTCGTCGGTCTGGTCATCGCCCGGAAGTCCGACCCGAGCGCGTGCGCGGCGCAGTCGGTGACGTTTGATCTTTTGCGGGCCGAACACGTGGTAGATCAGGAATCCGATGTACGGCAGGGCCGCCAGGCTCACCAGCCAGCTCAGGGTCGCCGCGGGTTCACGTTTCTGCAGCACGATCCACACGCCCAGCCCGAGCAGGTAGGCGATCCAGCCCACGGTCAGCCAGACCCGGATGTGCGGGATCGCCAAAAACGCATCCCAGGCCTGCAGCAACGCATCGAACATGTTGTCTCCGTCGTCGCGATCATTGCGACCAGCACAGGGTAGGGTGCGCGGATGGAAAAGTCGCGCCACCCGGGCTTACCCGGCCATGCCACCGACACGGATGGGCGAGCCGTGCAGGCGCCGATCAAGGGGCGCGTTGCGGCCTCGCGCTTGGGATTCCCTGGCTTACCGGGGTTACGGACAGATCTGTTTGAGGCGCCCAAGGGCGCGACGCCGTAGGGGCAGTTGTTCTAGCTGGCGTGCCAATCAGCCGGTTAGCGACTAGCCGCCCAGTGCCGGCCAGAACGGTCCACCCAGCCACAGCCAGCGCGCCATCCAGGCGCTGACCAATGCGATCAACGCGGTCAGCGGCAGGCCAACCCGCAGGAAATCGCCGAACCGATATTGGCCGGGTCCCAGGATCAGCAGGTTGCCGTGATGGCCGATCGGGGTCAGGAACGCGACCACCGCGCCCAGCGCGGTGCACACCACGAACGGAGTCGGCGGGAGATCGAGCAACTGCGCGAGCGAGATCGCGACCGGCCCGAGCAATGCCGTGGTCGCTGCATCGGACATCACCTGGGTCAACAAGGCGGCGACAGCAAACATCACCAGCAGGATTGCCAGCACCGGCCAATGCGCAACCATGATCGCCAGTCCTTGCGCCAACAGGTCGGCGGTCCCGGTCTGCTCCATCGCGATGCCCAGCGGAATCACCCCGGCGATCATCACGAAGATGCGCACGTCGATGCCGCGATAGGCCTGCTTGATGTCGATGCAGCCGGTCGCGACCATGGCGACCGCGCCAAACAGGAACGCCAGCGGCGGCGCGAGCCATTCGGTCGCTGCGGCGAAAATGCTGACGCCCAGGATCGCAAGCGCCAGCGGCGCCCGCAGGCGCCGCTTCGCCTCGCCGGCGAACGGCACCAGCATCAGGAAGCCGTGGTGCGCGGCCAATTCGGCGAAGCGTGACGGGCGCCCGTACAGCACCAGCAAGTCACCTTCGCGCAGGCGCGCGTCGGACAGGCGGTCGACAACGACGCCATGGCGTCGCCATAGCCCGGCGATCACCGCATGGAATTGCCTGGAAAAATCCAGTTCGCGGATGCTGCGGCCGATGAACTCCGATCCGGGGGCCACCACCGCCTGCACCAGTTGCGGCTCGCCTTCGCCAGTGAGAGTGTCGCTGAAGCGTGCGATCGCATTGAGATCCAGACCCGCGTCGTCGTGCAGCGACAGCAGCTCGTCCGCGGCGGCTTCCACCAGCAGGATGTCGCCGGCCAGCAATGGGCTGTTGGCAGTCAGGTCGTCGCGGCGCCTGCCGTCGCGCAGCCAGCCCAGCAGACGCACCGAGTTGCCAATGGTTTTCTGCATGTCGGCCAGTGGGCGGGTCGCCCATTGGCCGCCGGGCACGACCAGCAATTCGGTGAGATAGCGGTCCAGGCGCAGGTAGTCGTCGTCGGCGCTTTCGCCGCTGCGCTTGGGCAGCAACCATCGCGTCAGCAGCATGTACACCGTGCCCACCACGACCAGGGCGATGCCGATCGGGGTAACTGAAAAAATCCCTAACGGCTGGGCGCCGGCGCGATCAAGCATGTCGCTGGCCAGCAGGAATGCGGGGGCGCTGACCAGGGTCAGGGTGGTGCCCAGCGAGGCCGACAGCGACATCGGCATCAGCAGGCGCGAGGCCGGTAACTGCCGGTCGCGAGCATGCCGCAGCAACAGCGGCAACATCATCGCGGTGACCATCACGTGGTGGGTGAACGCCGCCAACAGGGCGACGGCAGGCATCACCACGGCAATCGTCCGCCATTCGCGGCGGCCAGCGGCGCGCCCGATCCACAGACCCAGCCGCTCGCTGATGCCGGTCGCGGCCAGTCCGCTGGAGATCACGAACACCGCAGCGACGATGATGGCGGGCTCGCTGGCGAACCCGGACAGGGCCTGCTTGCTGTCCAGCACGCCGGTCAGGACCAGCGCCAGCAGAATCAGCATCGCAGTCACGTCGATCCGCAACTTTTCAGTGATGAACAGGAACAGGCCCCCGACCAGGACCAGTCCGAATGCAATCTGATGCAGCAGGTGCGCCGGCAGTTCCATCGTGATCATTGTGCATGACCGGGCGCAATCGTCATGCATGCCCATTCATGAGTGCTTGCACACATGGCGTTTACGCGAGCGCTACCTACACTGCCCGGATGTCCATGGATGGCAGGTACTGTGGTTGACGTAAAAACCGACGACGCGCGCTTCCGCCTGGCCATGGCTTCGGCGGGGATCGGCATGGCCATCGTGTCCCTGGATGGCCGTTGGGTCGAAGTCAATCCGGCCCTGTGCCGGTTGCTCGGCTACCGCGTCGAGGACCTGGTTGGCGAACTAACGCAAGCCGTCTGGCATCCCGACGACCTGCCGCTGACGCAAAGCACGTTCGCGCGGTTGCTGAGCGGCGCGGACGACGTCGTGGAAATCGAGACGCGCTACGTGCGCGCCGATGGCAATGTGATTGAAGTCGTCGCCAATGTCGCGATGATGCGCGATGCACAGGGTGTTGCCGAATACCTGATCGCGCAGGTGCGCGACGTCAGCGGACAGCGACGCGCCGAGCGTGGCTTGCGTGAGCTCAATGCATCCCTTGAGAAATGCGTGGACGCACGCACCGCCGAGCTGCAAGCGGCCAATCGCCGGCTGGAGACGTTCGCCCATGGCGTGTCCCATGACCTGCGTGCACCGTTGCGCACGATCGATGGGTTTTCCGCCCAGCTGGCGCGCAGCACCGAGGGCGTCCTGGACGCGCAGGCGCAAGACCACCTGGACCGTATTCGCAGCGCATCGGTGCGGATGGGTGCGTTGATCGACAGCCTGCTGGAGCTGGCGCGGATCAGTCGGACGCCGCTGAGCCCGACTGCGGTCAATGTCAGCCTGCTGGTGGAATGGGTGATGGCTGAACTGCAGGACGCGCACCCGGGCCGGCAGGTGGCATTGCAGGTGCAGCCCGAGCTGGAAGTCGTCGGCGACGAGCGCCTGTTGAAGGCGATGCTGGCCCAGTTGCTGGAGAATGCCTGGCGGTTTTCCGCATCACGGCCGCAGGTCAGCATCGAGGTCGAAGGCCAGCGCCAAGCCAATGGCCTCCTATTGTTGATTCGTGACCACGGCGTCGGTTTCGACATGGCCTATGTCGACAAGCTTTTCGAACCCTTCCAGCGCCTGCATGGCAGCGAGGAAGGCGCCGGCCACGGCATCGGCCTGACGATTGCCCAGCAGATCGCGACACGGCATGGGGGCTCGATCCGGGCGCACGGCGCGCCAGAAGCGGGTGCAACATTCCACGTGCAATTATGCGACCAGGACACGACGCCGGTGGAGGCATGATGGGCGCCAAAGAGATCCTGCTGGTTGAGGACAATCAGGATGATGTGGAGCTCACTCGCATTGCGTTCGCCGAGACCGGAGAGAGGTATGTGATCCGGGTGGTGACCGACGGTGCGCAGGCGCTGGACTACCTGTTTGCGCGTGGGGCTCACGCCGACCGTGATCCGGCTGACCTGCCGGCACTGATCTTGCTGGACCTGAACTTGCCCAAGCTCGACGGTCGCGAGGTGCTGCACGCGATCCGCGAGACTCCAGCCACGCGCGCGCTGCCGGTGGTGGTATTGACCACCAGCGCCGAGCCGCTGGACGTAGGCGGCGTCTACGAGTTGGGCGCCAACAGTTACATCCAGAAACCGGTGGAATTCGAGCGCTTCGTCGACGTGGTGCGCCAGATCGGCCTGTATTGGCTGGTGCTGAACCAGCCGCC
>JBBSTP010000190.1:0-4292 GCA_038235795.1 Lysobacterales bacterium
GATGTCGTGCCAGGCGTCGTACAAGGCCGGCCGGATCAGCGCGTTCATGCCGGCGTCCAGGCCCACACGCAAGACGCCGTCCTTTTCGATCACCTGGGTCGCATGGGTCAACAACACGCCGGCTTCTGCTACAAGGAACCTGCCAGGTTCGATCGCCAGCTTGAACGCCGGATGCACGGCCTTGATCTCTGCCAGGCCTTCGGCCCAGGCAACAAGGTCGAAGGGCTCGTCATCGTCGCTGTACGGGATCGGCAAGCCGCCACCGATATCCAGGATCCCGACGCTGCCGATGCGTCGCGCGAAACCGGCCAGTTCATCCACTACCTGCTTCCAGTGCTCGCTGGTCTCGATGCCGCTGCCCAGATGCGCATGCACGCCGGTGATGCTGACGCCGAGCGATCGCGCGAGAGTGACAAGCTCCTCCACGCGCTGGGCCGACAGCCCGAACTTGGACGCCTTGCCGCCGGTGTTCACCTTTTGATGGTGGCCACCGCCGTGCCCCAGGTCGATGCGCAACCACAGCGTGCGTCCACGGAAGACCTCTGGCCAGCGGCGCAGCAATTCGGCGTTGTCCACGGTCACGTTGACGCCGCGTGCCAGCGCCGCTGCGTACTCGCCGATGGGCGCGAAACTGGGGGTGAACAACACACGTTCTGGCGAAAGATCCGGCAGGACCTCGAACACCCGCTCAAGCTCACCCTGCGACACGCATTCCAGGCCGAAGCCCTCTTCGGCCAGGGTCCTCAGGATCGCGGGATGCGCATTGGCCTTGATCGCGTAGTAGCGGCGATCGATCGCGTCGATCGCGGTCAACTGGCGGGCACGTTCGCGCACCGTGGGCAGGTCGTAAACATAGCGGGGCGTGCCTTGCCCAGCCAACGCCATCAGGCGTTCGCGCTGTTCCTCGGCGCGCCACCACGGCGTGACGCGCGGACGCACGGTGCCATTGATCTCGCGCCAACGCGGACCGAATACCTGGGCCTCGTAGACCGGCATCGCGCCGCTGTCGATGAGCGCAGCATGCAAGCGCGGCAACATGCCGTCGGCAGCGGCCTCGTCGACCACGAAGGTCAGGTTGAGGTCGTTTGACGACTGCGAGATCAGGTGCACGCGTTCCTGCCCGAACATCGCCCAGACCTCGGACAATTTGTGCAGCATCGAGCGCATGCCGCGGCCGACCAGGGTAATCGCCGCGCACGGCAGGATCACCTTGACCCGGCACAGCTGCGACAGGTCTTCCGACAAGCGCGCCAGCACATCGGTGCTGACCAGGTTCTCGGACGGATCCAGCGAGACCGTGACGTTGGTTTCCGACGAGCCGATCAGGTCCACCGACAGGCCGTGCCGCTTGAAGCAGTCGAACACATCGGACAGGAAGCCAACCTGCTGCCACATGCCGATGCCTTCCATCGACACCAGCACGATGCCGTTGCGCCGGCTGATCGCCTTCACCCCCGGGACCGGCTCGGCGCTGCCATCGATGCGGGTGCCGCACAACTGCGGACGCTCGGTATCCAGGATCGCCATCGGCACTCCGGCATCCCTGCATGGCTTGATTGAACGCGCATGCAGGACCTTGGCGCCAGTGGTCGCGATTTCCTGCGCCTCGTAGTAGTCGAGCCGGGTCAGCAGGCGCGCGTCCGGCACCTCGCGCGGATTGGCGCTGAACATGCCGGGCACGTCGGTCCAGATTTCGACGCGGGCGGCGCCAAGCAATGCGCCGAAGTAGGCGGCAGAGGTATCCGATCCACCGCGACCGAGAGTCGCGGTGCCACCATCGTGATGACGCGAGATGAAGCCCTGGGTGATCAGCAGCCGCGCCGGCTGCTCCGCGAAACGCTGACGCCAGGCGGTGTCGGCTTGCCATTGGCAGTTGACTGCCAGCCGCTGCGACCATTCCGTCTGGTTAGGCTGCGGCGGCAAGGCATCCAGCCAATCGCGCGCATCGCACCAGCCGATGTCGTGGCCTTGTGCGCGCAGGTAGGCGGCGCCAATGGTCGAGGACAGCAGTTCGCCTTGTGCCAGCACCTCCGCCTGCCAGTCCAGTGCCAACGTCGCGGCGCGCGGCTCTTCTGCCAGCGCCTGCAATGCAGCGAAGCGTTCTCCCAGAACGCCATCGGCGTCGAGATCAAGCTCGGCGCAGAACGCGCGATGGCGCTGGATGAGCGCATCCACACGCGCCGCGATGCCGTCACCGGCGCAGATCGCGGTGAGTTCGTTGGTGACTCCCGACAAGGCCGAGACCACCACCAGCACGCGTGCCCCTTCCTGCTGCGCACGTTCCGTTGCCAGCCGGCCAATGGTGTCCCAACGGCCGCGATTGGATACCGACGTGCCACCGAACTTCAGCACCAGCCAGCGGGGATTTTGGTCAGGCGCAGGCGCGGGAGCGATGGGCATTTGGGATTCGGCAGAGGACAACGCTGCCCGTGATACGGGCGGTAGTGCATTCTAGCGGCCCCTTTCGCTGGTGCGCCTGCTTTGTCCATGACCAAACGTCGCTATGTGCAGCTTGATGTGTTCGCCACCCGCCCGGGAGCCGGCAATCCGCTGGCGGTAGTACTGGATGCGCAGGGCCTTGGTGACACGGCGATGCAGGCGATCGCGCGCTGGACCCGGTTGCCCGAAACCACCTTTGTCTTCCCCGCCGAATCCGACGACGCCAGCTACCGGATCCGCATATTCAGCCCGCGTCGCGAAGTGCCGTTCGCCGGCCATCCAAGTGTCGGCACCGCACATGCCGTGCTCGATGCAGGCCTGGCGCTCCCGCGCGACGGCGCGTCTTCGGGCAGGCGCCTGGTGCAGGACGGCGTCGCCGGCAAGCTGCCGTTGCAGGTGCAAGGCGAAGGCCGCGAGCGCACGATCGCGGTGCGCACCCCGCGCGCGCGGGTGCAGGAAGTCGCCGCGCCGGACGACCCGCGCCTGCGCGATGCGCTGGCTGGCCTGCCGCTGGGTGCGTTGCCGCCGGTGCTGATGGATGGTGGCCGCCGCTGGTGGCTGGCGGAACTGGCCAGCGAGTCCGACCTGCGCGCGGCCAAGCCGGACTGGAATGCGATCTCAACCTTGGCCGAGGCCACTGACAGCATGGGCTTGTTCGTGTTCGCGCGCAGCAACAATCCCGTGCACTACTTCGCGGTGCGCGCCTTTGTCGGCGCGCCGGCGCCGTTCGAGGATGCCGCTTCCGGCGCGGCCAATGCCACCCTCGCCGCATGGCTGGCCAACCAGGACGCACTGCCGAGTGCAGACGGGTTTTACCGGGTCAGCCAAGGCCGCGAGGTCGGTTTTGATGCAATCATCGAGCTGCAGGTCGATGCCGCCGGGGATGTGTGGTCGGGCGGTCGCGCGGTGACGGTGGTCGAGGGCGAACTGGAATGGCCGGGCTGATCAGCGGATACCCGGCGCGAAAACACCGAAGGGGCCTTGCGGCCCCTTCGTTTCATACATCGCGTCAAACATCGAGCGCGAGAACTCACGTGTTATTGCGGCGACACATCCACCCGCACCCGCACACGGTCGCCAGGGTGGTGGTCCATGCGCCGGGTGTAACGGCGACCACTGTATTCATAGGTCACGTCATAGGCATTGGCCCGGCCGTCATTAGCGTTGCTATACCCGTAACCATCCCGGCCCACGGGTTCCGGATCGCAGACGCGAACGACGCCGCGAGGCGTGTCGCGATTGCGCTGTGTCTGTTCGTAGACCTGACGGCCGGCCATGCCACCGACCATTGAGCCGATGGCAGTCGCCGCGTAGGAGCCGGTTCCGCCACCGATCTTGCTGCCCAACACCGCACCGGCAATGCCGCCGACCACCGTCGCCACATTGCGCGCGGTCGTGCTGCCGCCACCGTATGACGACGAACGGCCATAGGGATCATTGCCGTAATACGAGTCATTGCGGTTGTAATCGTCGCGCTGATAACCACCAGCGCTCTGCGTTTCATAACAGCGCTGGTTTCCGTATGCAGCCGTCCCTCGATAATTCCCAACCGCCGGATCCACCCGGATCACCCGGGCGTAGTCGTAATATGCTTCGCCCTGCTGCGAGGCCCCGTTGCCACCATAGGTATTGTCATAACGGTCGTTGTAGCTGCCGTTGTTCTGGTAGCCGCTGGACGGGTAGTAGATCGACTGTGCGAAGGCGGCGCTGCTAGAAACCAGGCCGATGGCGAGCAGGGCGGCGGAAAGGTGCTTCATGATGATCTCCGTCGCCAGGGGAATGAATTGTCTGGCGTGATGCCAACCATGCATGCAGCTCCGTAACGTGAAGCTGAATACTGGCGAGTCCGCGAA
>JBBSTP010000191.1:0-4233 GCA_038235795.1 Lysobacterales bacterium
CAGATTTGCATCATCCCGAATACTGGGACCTGGGCTGGGTCGGCAAGGCGCAGCTCGCGGAGGAATACCAACGCATGGTCGGCGCCATTGGCGATTCCGTACGTTTCATGGAAACGCTGTCCGGCGGGCAACTGCACAACCTCAACCGGGTCGATTTCTACACATCGCACGAAGCATTGCTGCTGCCCTACGAACAGGCACAGAGCCGGCAGGTGCCGCGCCAGCATGGCTGGTTTAACCTCGGCACCCACTACCCGTGGATCGGCATGCGCACCGCCGCGCTGGAGGGCGCGCACGTGGAGTATTTCCGCGGCATCCGCAACCCGATCGCGATCAAGGTCGGACCGTCGGTCACCCCCGATCAGCTGCTGCGTCTGGTCGACGTACTCAATCCTGACGACGAGCCTGGCCGCATGGCCTTCATCCACCGCATGGGCGCCGCGCACATCGAAGGCAAACTGTCGCCGTTGCTGGAGGCGATCAAGCGCGACGGTCGCCGCGTGCTGTGGATCTGCGATCCCATGCACGGTAATACCGAGGCCACCGCCAATGGCTACAAGACGCGCCGCTTCGACAACATCCGCAGCGAGCTGGAACAGGCGTTCGACCTGCATGCCGCGGCCGGCACGCGCCTGGGCGGCGTGCACCTGGAGCTGACCGGCGAGGACGTGACCGAGTGCCTGGGCGGCGCGCGTGAACTGACCGAGCGCGACCTCGAGCGTGCGTATCGCTCCACCGTCGACCCACGCCTGAATTACGAACAGGCGCTGGAAATCGCGATGCTGATCGTGCGCAAGCGCGGGCATATCGCCAGCGCATGATGGGCGCCTCGCTACGCGCCGGCTGCGTGATCATGTTGCTCGCATGCGCCTGCGCAGTGCAGGCGGCCACGGCATTGCATCAGCAGGACAGCGGCGTCGACGTGCGCCTGCGCGGCATCTCGGCGGTCGATGCGAACATCGCCTGGGCGAGCGGACAGAAAGGCACCGTGCTGCGCACCGTTGATGGTGGCGCGCATTGGCAGGCGATGCATGTCGAAGGCGCACAGACGCTGGATTTCCGCGACATCGAGGGATTCAGCGACGAAGTTGCGGTGGTGCTCAGCATTGGAGAGGGCGAAGCCTCGCGCGTGTATCGCACTGGCGATGGTGGCCAATCATGGACGCTGACGCTCCAGAACAAGGATCCGCGGGGCTTCTACGACTGCATGGCATTCGAGGGTGAGCGCGGCTGGATACTCGGCGATCCGGTCGATGGGCGCTACCAGCTGTTCGCCACCGACAACGGTGGTCGCGATTGGCGGCAGTTGGCAAATGGCCCGCCGGCTGATGCGGACGAAGCGGCGTTCGCCGCCAGCGGCACCTGCATCGCGCGCCTGCATGGCGCATGGGCGGTTGCCAGTGGTGGCGCGAGGGCGCGGGTCCACATCCTGCGTGATGGCCAGCATGAATGGCATGCCGTCGATACCGGAATGGCCCGGCGCAAGCCGGAAGCCGGCGTGTTTTCAGTCGTGCCGCTTGCGCGTGGCTGGTTCGCCGTGGGTGGCGACTATCGCGGTGAAGCCCTGCCAGGCAATGCGGCCATCGGCACCCGCAAGACCGTTACGCGACTCACATTGCCTCGCGGCTATCGCTCGGGCGCAGCCTGCGTGGCCAACAAACTTCCGTGCATCGCGGTCGGTCCGTCCGGCACCGACCTGTGGGATGGCCGCCGCTGGTATGCGCTCGGCGATATCGGTTTCGATGCCATCGACCTGCACGGCAATATCGGCTGGCTCAGCGGCGATGCGGGACGCATCGCCCGCATCATCATCGACGCTGACTGATCACTTCTTCGCGTCGAAACTGACCGTCGGCAGCAAACGCGGTGGCTTGCGCGCCTTGGTCGCCTGTTCAAACGCGTAGCCCAGTTCGACCAGCCGCGCTTCGCTCCAGGCCGGACCCATGAAGGTGATGCCCAGCGGCAGGCCGTGGCTGTTGCCCATCGGCACGGTGATGCTGGGCGTGCGCGCCACCGCCGCCGCGCCATAACCTGCGCCGGTGAAATGATCGGCATTGATCAAGTCGATCGGCCAGGCCGGCGACATCGAAGGCGCCACCAGCGCGTCGAGGTCCTGCTTGTTCAAAGCAGCCACGATCCCCTCCGCACCCGCCAGCTTGCGCGACTTGTCCCGCGCCGCAATGTACGCGGCATCGGTGAGAGGACCCTTGGCGTTGGCTTGTTCGAAAATTTCCTGGCCGAAGTACGGCATCTCGGTGACGGCGTTGGCCTTGTTGAATTCGATGAGTCCTGAAAGCGTCTTGATCGGTGCGTCGCTGGCGGAAAGATAGGCCTCGAGGTCGGCCTTGAATTCGTACAGCAGCACCTGGTACTCGGCGTCGTCCCACTTGCCTGCGGTCGGAATCTCCGCGTCGACCACGGTCGCCCCAGCTGCCTTGAGCGCTTTGATCGCGCGTTCCATCGTCGCATCGACATCTGGCTGGTAACCCATCAGCTTGCGCAGCACGCCGATTCGCGCACCCTTGAGCGCATCCGGCTTGAGGTGGGTGGCGTAGTCGATGGCGTCGATCGATGTGCGCTCGGCGGACGCCGCATCGGCCGGGTCGGCACCGGCCATCACGGTCAGCAGCGTGGCGGCATCGGACACGCTGCGCGCCATTGGCCCGGCGGTGTCCTGCGAATGCGAGATCGGGATGATCCCGCTGCGACTGACTAGCCCCACGGTCGGCTTGATCCCGACCAGGCCGGCGACCGCGGACGGGCAAATGATGCTGCCGTCGGTTTCGGTGCCAATGCCGACGCTGGCCAAGTTGGCGGCGATCGCGGTGCCGGTGCCGGCGCTGGAGCCACAGGGATTGCGATCCAGCGCGTACGGACTCTTGGTCTGGCCGCCACGCCCGCTCCAGCCCGAGCTGGAACGAGTCGAGCGGAAGTTGGCCCACTCGCTGAGATTGGTCTTGCCCAGGATCACCGCACCGGCATCGCGCAGGCGCTGGACCAGGAACGCATCGGTTTTCGGATGGTGGTTGGCGAGTGCCATCGAGCCGGCCGAGTTCACCATCGGCGTCGCATCGATATTGTCCTTCAGCAGCACCGGAATCCCGTGCAGCGGACCGCGAACCTTGCCGGCCTTGCGTTCGGCATCGAGCGCGTCGGCGACCTTCAACGCATCCGGATTGAGTTCGATCACCGCATTGAGCATCGGCCCCGCATCGTCGATGGCGGCGATGCGCGTGAGGTAGACCTGGGTCAGCGCGCGGCTGTCGAGCGAGCCATCGGCCATCTTCGCCTGCAGCGACGCGATGTCGGCCTCTTCATACGCGAATGCCGCCGCCGCGGGCGGAGCGGTCGGCGGGGGTTTTGCGGCGGCATCCGTCGCATGCGATCGCGATGCGGGTTGGCAGGCGGCGAGCAGCAGCAGCGGGATGGCGAGCGACAGGCGATGCATGGGCGGGCTCCTTGGCGAATCCGTCAAGCATCGCGCCTGCGGTGGTTCAGGGCAACTTGCGTGACATCAGCCGGCACGTCAGCGGCGGCGCACCAGCAGGTCGTGCGCCAGCACCCCCACCACGATCAGGTTGATCAGTACCACCACCGCTTCCAGCCAATGCCGGTGAATGGCGAATGCGTAGATGTCGAAGGGCAGGTACAACGCCGCTGCAATACAGCCCAGCCACGACGCCCAGACCTTGGCCCGCCACAGGCCCCAGCCTTCGATGATGTGGACGATGCCGTACAGCAGGGCGACCAGCGCTGCGAGATGCACCGCGCCAGGGCTGATGGAACGGGCCAACCAGGCCATCGCCCCGTGGGTGGAATCGAGCTGGAAATGCGCGATTAGCGCATGCACCCAGCGTTGCAGGGGGGCGGGACCGATGAGTTCCAGGCCGCTGGCGGCGAGCAGCGCAAGGACGCCCTTGACGCCTTCCACAACCGCGATGATATGCAGCCCCGGGTGGGCGTGCGGATCCGGATTGTAGGGCCGCTGGGTCATGCTGCTGCTTGGCAGTGAAGCCGCGGCCATGATGCCAGCGACGTGTCGCCGGCGTGCGAAATGCGCATCGGTTCGATGCGCGCGACCTCAGGCCGTGCGCGAGGCGCGCTTGCGATCCGATTCGGTCAACGACTTCTTGCGCAGGCGGATCTCCTTCGGCGTCACTTCGACAACATCATAGTACACGATGAAAACCAGAGACAGCTCAAGAGTGTCCTTGATCGCAGGGGTAAGAATGA
>JBBSTP010000192.1:0-4219 GCA_038235795.1 Lysobacterales bacterium
CCAGGTCGACTTCACGGGTACAGATCGCCTCCAGCGTGTCCGGCTTCCAGTCGCTGGCCAGCCGGCGCCAGACTTCGTCGCGGATGTCGCGCGCGGTGCCGGCGGATGCCACGCCGAGCAAGGACACGCCGCGGATGATGAAGGGCATGACCGTGGCATCGAGTTCGGCCGACGCGGCAAGCCCGGCACTGGCGACATTTCCATAGGGCGCGGTCTGCGCGAGCAGACTGGCCAGCATCGGCCCGCCGACGTTATCCAGGCCGCCGCCAAAGCGCGTGGATTCCATCGGGCGCGTGGTTGAAAGCGCATCGCGCGTGAGCACCGCTTCGGCGCCCAGCGATTTCAGGTAATCCGCGTGCTCGGGCTTGCCACTGATCGCTTGTACCTTGAAGCCGGCCTTGTGGAAAATCGCCACGGCCAGCGAGCCGACGCCGCCAGTGGCGCCGGTCACCGCCAATGGACCGAGTTCCGGCAGCTGCCGGTTCTCGACCATGCGTAGCAAAGCCAATGCCGCAGTGAACCCCGCGGTGCCCAGGATCATCGATTCGCGCAGGCTCAAGCCATCAGGCAACGGAATCACCCAGCGCGCATCCAGCCGCGCAACTTCGCTGTAGCCGCCGTCGCGGGTTTCCGACAGGCCGCTGCCGGTCACCAGCACCGGGTCGCCTTCCTTGAACGCACGGTCGCGTGACTGCAGCACGTGGCCCGCCACATCAATGCCACCCACCAGCGGGAACCGGCGCAGGATCTTGCCCTGTCCGGTACCTGCGAGTGCATCCTTGAAGTTGATCGACGAATACGCGCTGCGGATCACTACCTCGCCCGGATTCAGGTCGTCCAACGCCAGCGTTTCGATGCCGCTGCGATAGCCATCAGTCGCATCGTTATTGATGCGGAACGCACGGAAATTTTCCGGCTGGCTCATAGATCCTCCGCTGTCAGTTTGAGTTGGCTTCGACGTTTTTCGTCCAGCCATTTGTCAGCTTGTGCGGGGACATAGCCATGCATCCAGGCCAGCAGCGTGTCGATATCGTCGCCGTGCCACAGGTCCTGGCGCTGTTCGGCATGCAGGAATCGTTCCCGGACCATGGTGTCCAGCATCGCCATCAACGGCTCCCAGAAGCCGTCGACATCGAGGAAGGCGCATGGCTTCTTGCCAAGCCCGAGTTGCCGCCAGGTGAGCATCTCGAACATCTCGTCCAGGGTACCGAAGCCGCCGGGCAGGGCGACGAAGCCATCGGCCAACTCGAACATGCGCGCCTTGCGCGTGTGCATCGAATCGACCACTTCCAGCCGGGTGACGCCGCGGTGCGCGACTTCCCAATCGACCAGTTGCTGCGGGATCACGCCGACGACCTCGCCACCACCGGCGAGCACGGCATCGGCAATGATGCCCATGAGACCGACATTGCCGCCGCCGTAGACCAGGGTGATGCCATCGGCTGCCATCCGCTCACCCAGCGCACGTGCCTGCGCCGCATAAGCAGGGTCGCTGCCGGTATTGGAGCCGCAATAGACGCAGACGGACTTCATGCGCATCTGTTCATGGGCAAGGCCTCATGCGGCTGTCCTCAGCTGGCCCATCAGATATTGCGCGGCGCTCATCCCGGCGAATGCGGCAAGGCCACCAAGCACGAAGCACAGCCACGGCTGCCAGCCCTGTTTGAGGGCAACACTCAACACCGGGAAGAAGGCCAGTCCGCCCACCACGAACCAGAAGATATCCATCGACATCGTGGCCACGCGCTGCACGTCATGCGTTTCCATGTAAAGCCAACCAAGCACCAATAGCGAGGTGACCGGTAAGGCTGCGACCAGCGCGCCGAGGAAACCGGGGCGCCTGGAGAGCATCGACGCGGTCAGCACGAGGGCAACCGTGATGAGGAGTTTGATCAGGAATTGCAGGTTCATGCAGGGATTATCGCCCGCTTGCAACGAAAACGGCGCGCAAGTGGCGCGCAGTTCCGACTCAATCAAGTGCGAACATCAGTTCGCCTTGTGAATCGCCCGGTTGTGCACCGCCATCGCCGCGTCGTGCACGGCTTCGGACAGGCTCGGATGCGCGTGGCAGATACGCGCAAGGTCGTCGGCGGAGCCATTGAACTCCATGGTCAGTACGCCTTCGTGCACGAGCTCGGACACATTTGCGCCGACCAGATGCATGCCCAGCACCGTGTCGGTTTCGGCGTGCGCCAGGACCTTCACGAAGCCGGCAGGCTCTGCCATCGCCACTGCACGGCCGACCGCTGCGAACGGGAAGCTGCCGGCTTTGTACGGGATGCCCTCGGCCTTGAGCTGCTCTTCGGTCTTGCCGACCCAGGCGAGTTCCGGCTCGGTGTAGATCACCCATGGAATCGTGTCGTAATTGACGTGGCCCGGCTGGCCGGCAATGAGTTCGGCGACCGCAATGCCTTCCTCGAAGCCCTTGTGTGCCAGCATTGGCCCACGCACGGCGTCGCCGACTGCCCACACGCCATCGACGCCGGTATGGCAGTGCTCATCGACCTCGACCATGCCGCGCGCATCGAGCTTGACGCCGGTGCCATCAGCCAATAAGCCGTTGGTCGCGGCGCGGCGGCCCACGGCCACCAGAAGCTTGTCGACAACCAGGACCTGGTCGGCTTTGCCGTCGTTGTAGGTGACATGCACGCCGTCTTTCTTGATCTCGGTCTTGCTGACCTCGCAGCCCAGCTTGATGTCCAGACCCTGGTTCTTGAACTCCCGACCGGCAACCTTCGCCGCTTCCGCGTCGGCGCCAGCCAGAAAGGTCGGCAATGCTTCCAGGATCGTGACCTCAGCGCCCAGGCGGTTCCACACGCTGCCCAGTTCCAGTCCGATCACGCCGGCACCGATCACGCCAAGCCGCTTTGGAGTCGTTTCGAAATCAAGCGCGCCGACGTTGTCGACGATGTGCTCGCCGAACCTGGCGAACGGCAATTCGATCGAATCCGAACCGGCAGCGATGACGACATTGGTGCCCTTCAACGAAACCGTGCTGCCGTCGTGTTGCTTCACGCTCACGATATTCCCCGGCTGCAGCTGGCCGAAACCGTAGAACGGCGTGATCTTGTTGGCCTTGAACAAGGCGGCAATCCCGCCTGTGAACTGCTTCACGATCTTGTCCTTGCGACCGATCATGGTCGGCACATCCATCTTCGGTGCCTCGAAGCTGATGCCGTGCTGGTCGAAGATGTGGCCCATGTTCCAGAACTGGCGGCTGGAATCAAGCAGTGCCTTGGACGGGATGCAGCCCACGCGCAGGCAGGTGCCGCCGAGCGCGGGCTTGCCGTCCTTGCCGATGCCCGCATCGATGCACGCGGTCTTCAGGCCCAGCTGCGCGGCGCGGATGGCGGCGTGGTAGCCGGCGGGGCCGCCGCCGATGACGACGACGTCGAAATCCTGGGTATCGCTCATGTGCGTTGTCCTTGTCTATTCCTTCTCCCGCTGGTGGGGGAAGGTGGCGCGAAGCGCCGGATGAGGGAGAAAAACATCACATGCCAAGCAGCATCCGGTGCGGGTTCTCTAACTGGTTCTTGATGTCGACCAGGAACAGCACCGCGTCCTTGCCGTCGATCACGCGATGGTCGTAGCTGAGCGCGATATACATCATCGGCGCCGCAACGACCTGGCCGTTTTCGACAATCGGGCGCTCCTTGATCGTGTGCATGCCGAGGATGGCCGATTGCGGCGGGTTGACGATCGGCGTGGACAGCAGCGAACCGAAGGTGCCGCCATTGGTGATGGTGAAAGTGCCGCCCTGCAGGTCCTCCAACTTGAGCCCACCTTCGCGCGCAGCGGTGGCGTAATCGGCGATGCCCTGCTCGATGTCAGCGAAGCTCATGCGCTCGACATTGCGCAGCACTGGCGTGACCAGACCCTTGTCGGTGGAGACCGCAATACTGATGTCGGTGTAGCCGTGATAGATGACGTCATCGCCATCGACCGATGCGTTGACAGCAGGATGGCGCTGCAGTGCATTGGCCGCGGCCTTGGCGAAGAAGCTCATGAAGCCCAGCTTGATCCCGTAGTCCTTCTGGAACTGCTCGCCAAGCGCCTTGCGCATGGCCATGACATTGGCCAGGTTGACCTCATTGAACGAGGTCAGCATCGCGATGGAGTTCTTGGAGTGCATCAGGCGCTCGGCGATGCGCTTGCGCATGCGGGTCATAGGCACGCGCTCTTCCGGTCGCGCACCTCCGCTGATACCTGGCGTCTTGCC
>JBBSTP010000193.1:0-4216 GCA_038235795.1 Lysobacterales bacterium
ACAGGCCGACACGTCCGACAGGCGACGGTAGTCGTCGATTCTTGGGGAACCCCGACCCATACGAAGCCGCATGGGTTCACCAAAGTTTAACACGGTAGAAACTCAAGATGACCGGCTGATGACAGCCCCGTGACGGGCGCCTCGGCCTCCGGAAAGTGAGACCTTTCAGCTGGCAAGGCGCAGGTAGCTGGTGATGCCGTCCATCAGCATTTGCACCGAAATCGCCACGATCACCATGCCCATCAGGCGCTCGATGGCGATCAGCACGCGTGTACCGAGCCAGCGCTCGAGGTAGGGGGCGGAAAAGAGAATCGTGGCGGTGATCGCCCAGGCGATGACCAGTGCCAGCATCCAGTCGCCCATCCGGCCAGGCTCCTGGCTGCCCAGCAGCATGACCGCGGCCATTCCGGACGGTCCGGCGATCATCGGGATGGCCATTGGCACGATGAAGGGCTCGCCGTCCGGCACGTCCCCCATCAGCCCATGCGGCGACGGGAAGATCATCCGCAAGCCGATCAGGAACAGGATGATGCCGCCGGCGATCGACACCGACTCCTGCCGCAGGTGCATCAGCTCCAATGCGTACTGGCCGCCCCACAGGAACAGCATCAGCACCACCAATGCGATGAGCAGCTCACGAGCGATCACCACGCGCTGACGCGCTGGCGGCAAGCCCTTGAGCAGACTCAGGAATACCGGGATGTTGCCCAGCGGGTCCAGGATCAGGAACAGCAGCAGCGCGGCGGAGGCGATGGTCATGATGGCGTTTTGTCCTTCCAACGATGGCTGAACTGCTCTAGGCCGTCATTCCCGCGAAGGCGGGAATCCATGGACGTGGGAAGTCCTACCCAGTGATATCCGGCCACAAATCCCGCCAAGATGGATTCACCTCGTCGATCAATCTCACCTTCCACGCCCGATTCCATTTCTTGATGCGCTTCTCGCGCTCGATTGCCGATTCCATGGTCGGATGTGGTTCGTACCAAACGAGTCGGGTGACGCCATAGCGGCTGGTGAAGCCGTCAACTGCATGTAACCGATGCTGCCAAGTACGAGCAACGAGATCGCTGGTGACGCCAGCATATAGCGTGCCGTTTCGGTCGCTGGCCAATAGATATACGAATGGTTGTTTTTCCATCAGAACATCCAAGCAATGTCCATGGATTCCCGCCTTCGCGGGAATGACGACTGGGCTGGCCCGCCTTCGCGGGAATGACGACTGCGGCTGGTCCGCCTTCGCGGGAATGACGACTGGGGCTGGTCCGCCTTCGCGGGAATGACCGCCTATTCAATCGACGGCGCGTATCATTCCACGCTGCGAAGCACCGGCAGCGGACAGCAGCTCAACGCAGGCCGCGGCGTAGTCAGCGGGCGGCCGCGCCTTGAAATCGGTGTTCGGTTGGAACGCACGGGCGCGCAGCGGCGTGCGCATCGGTCCGGGCTGCACGCCGCTGATGCGTGGGCCACGTTCGCCGAGCTCGGCCTGCAGCATTGGCACCATGGTCGCCAGCGCCTGCTGGGCCAGGCCGTAACCACCCCAAAATGCCCCATTGGAGCCTGCGCCCCCTGAGCGTTGCGGGTCGTCCAGCGCGAAGACCACGACGCCGGCCTCAGATTTCGCAAGCAGGGGCAGGCAGGCCTGGGTCAGCCACCAGCGTGCAGTCAGGTCGACGTGGATCGCTCGGGCGAAATCGGCCGGATCGGTATGCAGCAGGGGGGTCAGGCCCTTGAATTCAGCGGCGCAGTGCAGCACGCCATCGAGGCGGCCCAGTTCTGCCTCGATGCGCTGCGCCAGTTGGTCGTAGTCATCGGGCGAGGCGCCTTCCAGGTCAAGCGGGTACAGCAATGGCTCCGGGCCGGCAGCCTTGACCGCATCGTAGACCCGATTCAACGGCGCTACCTTTCGGCCCAGCAGGACCACAGTCGCGCCCGCCTGCGCGCAGGCCACGGCTACCGCCGAACCCAAGCCGCCGGCGGCCCCGACGATCAGGATGACACGCCCGTTCAAGGCAGGTTCCTGCAATGAGGTAATGTCGCTCATTCCTTCTGCGCGTCTGCCACCAGCCGCGTCAGCTCGCCGGATTCGGACAGCTCGTTGGTAATGTCGCAGCCGCCGATCAACTCGCCAGCGATGAACAGCTGCGGGAAGGTCGGCCAATCGGAATAGCGCGGCAGGTTGGCGCGGATCTCGGCATCTTCCAGCACATTCACCGTATGCAACTGCGCGCCGGCGGCTTTAAGGACCTGCACTGCTTGGCTGGAGAACCCGCACATCGGGAATTGCGGGGTGCCCTTCATGAACAGGACGACGGGATGGCCTTCGACTTCGGCCTTGATGCGGTCTTGCACGGACATCGGATGTACTCCTGTAGCGTGCCCGTGCGGCCAGGAATTGACCTGACGACAACAGGCGTGGGGGTAGACTCGTCCATTGTAAGTCTTCATGCGGCCTAGGCCGCCATTACCCACGCAACGTCCCCTCAGGAGCCCCGCCATGGCTATCGAACTGCCTGCCCTGCCTTACGACCGCACCGCTTTGGAGCCGCATATTTCCGGCGAAACCATCGATTTCCACTACGGCAAGCACCACAAGTCCTATGTGGACAATCTCAACAAGATGATCGAAGGCACCGAGTTCGCCGACATGGCATTGGAGGACATCATCCGCAAGGCGCAAGGCGCCATGTTCAACAATGCGGCGCAGGTATGGAACCACACCTTTTACTGGAACTGCCTGGCGCCGGCTTCTGGTCAGAATGCTGGTGGCGGCGAGCCGAGCGGCAAGTTGCTGGATGCGATCAACGCCGCGTTCGGCGATTTCGCCAAGTTCAAGGAACAGTTCAGCGAAACCGCGATCAAGACCTTCGGCTCCGGCTGGGGCTGGCTGGTGCAACGCACTGATGGTTCGCTGGCGCTGGCCAGTACCCCGAACGCGGCCACACCGCTGACTGGCGAAGACACCCCGTTGCTGACGTGCGATGTGTGGGAGCACGCCTATTACATTGACTATCGCAACGCGCGGCCGAAGTACGTGGAAGCGTTCTGGAACCTGGTGAACTGGGACTTCGTTGCCAGCAACATGAAGTGATCGTTGTTCCTTCTCCCGCTGGCGGGAGAAGGTGGCCCGAAGGGTCGGATGAGGGTGAATTTCGCGGCGATGGCGCCACCCTCACCCCAGCCCTCTCCCGCCAAGCGGGAGTTTGGGTCAAAGCACTACTGCAACGCTGCAATCACCGGCGCAACCTGCCCCTGTCGCCCAAGCGCGTCGCCGACGCGTTGCAAGGTCGCGACCAGCTCGCCGGGCGCATCGGCGCGCAAGGTGGCATGTCCGACTTTGCGACCTTCGCGCGGTTGCTTGCCGTAGTCGTGCCAGTGGCCGCCGGCTTCATCCAGCACCGCGGCCGCGTCCGGCATTGCGCCGATCCAGTTGAGCATGCAGGCATGGCCCAGCATCCGCGTGCTTCCAAGCGCAACGCCCAGCACTGCGCGCAAATGGTTCTGGAACTGCGAGGTCTCGCTGCCCTCCAGCGTCCAATGCCCCGAGTTGTGCACGCGCGGCGCAAGTTCATTGGCCAGCAATTGCCCATCGTGGCAGAACAGTTCGAGCGCGAACACGCCCACGTAGTCCAGCGCGTCGGCCAGGCGGCGCGCGTGGCTGAGTGCGGTGTCGTTCAACGCGGCATCGACCCTGGCCGGCGCCAGGCTGGCCGACAGCACGCCATCCACGTGCCAGTTCTCGGTCAGCGGCCAGGCCCGGAATTCACCGTCGCGGCTGCGCACGGCGACCACGCTGAGTTCACGCTGGAACGCGACAAAGCTTTCCAGGATCAGCCCGACCCTGCGCGCCTGCGGCCCCAGCACTTGCCAGGCCGCATCGACATCAGCCGTTGTCTTGATCCGGAACTGGCCCTTGCCGTCGTATCCCAGCCGACGTGTCTTGAGGATGCAGGGCAGGCCAAGCTCGGCGAATGCGGCATCGAGCTGTTCGCGGCTGGCGATGTCCGCGAACGGCGGTACCGGGATGCCGAGTTCGCGGAACAGGGTTTTTTCCGCGAGCCGGTCCTGCGCTACCGCAAGCGCACGCGGGGTCGGGAATACCGGCACGCGCTCGGCAAGCCAGCGCGCGGATTCTGCAGGCACGTTCTCGAAATCGAACGTCGCCACATCGATCCTGGAAGCGAACTCCTCCAGCGCCGCCTGGTCGGTGTAATCGCCG
>JBBSTP010000194.1:0-4216 GCA_038235795.1 Lysobacterales bacterium
CGACTTGCCGAAATAGGCGCTGACGTCCGGAAACACGTAGAACGCGCCCTGCGGCCGCGGGCAGACGATGCCCGGGATCGCGTCCATCACCGCCATGACCTGGTCACGCTTGGCCTGGAACTCTGCGTTCTTGGCGGTCGGCACGTCCTGCGGTCCGTTCAATGCCGCGATCGCGGCGGCAGTGACGATCTCGGGAATGTTGGTGATGTGGTTGGAATTCAACACCGCTACCGCCTGCGCCACCGATTCCGGCCCGGCCATGAAGCCAACGCGCCAGCCCGGCATGCCATAGGTCTTGGACAGCGAGTCGATGAAGATCACGCGGTCGCGTAATTCGGGGCGCGCCTGCACGAAGTTGGTGTATTCCAGCCCGTCGAACAGCATGCGGTTGTAAATGTCGTCGGTGATGATCCAGGTGTCCGGGTACTTCACCAGTACCTCGGCGAGCGCAGTGACCTCGCCCTTGCTGTAGACCATGCCGGTCGGGTTGCACGGATTGTTGAACAGGAACACCTTCGGCTTCTTCGCCAGCGCCGCATCCAACTGCGCCGGGGTCATCTTGTAGTCCTGCGAGGCCGGGCACGGCAACAGGTCGACCTTGGCATTCACGATCTCGGCGATGTCGAGGTAGCTGGTCCAGTACGGCACCGGGAAGGTGATGGTGTCGCCCTCGTCCAGAAGCGCCTCGGCCAGGTTGTAGATGACGTGCTTGGCGCCGACGCCGGTGGCGCAATTGACCCGGCCATAGCCGGTCAGGCCAATCTGTTCGATATGGGCAAGAAACGCATCCAGCAGCGCGTCGCTGCCGCGGTTGCTGCCGTACTGGCCGCTGTCCTTGGCGAGCGCTTCGCGCGCGGCGGCATAGACGTGATCACCCGGCAGGAAGTTCGGCACACCGATCGAGAAACTGATGATGTCGCGGCCTTCAGCCTTCAAGCGCTTGGCCTGGTCGGCGACCTGCATGATGGCGCTGGGTTTGGCGCGACCCATGCGCGCGGCGAGTTGGGGCATCGCGGGAACCTCGGCTTGGCGCCGCGCGAGGCGGCAATGACGTGGTGGCTATGACACGGGATGTTAGCTACGAATATTAACACGGCGGTCTGTCCCCACCGACCGCGACCAGGCACCAGCCGGCGGTTTCCAGGTCGGGTCGAAGCAACGAAAACGGGCGGCACTTGGCCGCCCGTCCGATGTTTCGAGATGACGGCTCAAGCAGCCAGGATCTTGTTCCACTCGGCGACGCGGTCGGACTTGGCGGCCAGCACGGCGTCGGCGTCGCCTTCGATCTTCACGGTCTTGATCATGTCGCCCATCTGCACGGCATCGACCACGCTCATGCCCTCGGTGACCTTGCCGAACACGGTGTGCTTGCCGTCCAGCCAGTTGCACGCCACGTGGGTGATGAAGAACTGGCTGCCGTTGGTGCCGGGACCGGCATTGGCCATCGACAGCACGCCGCGCTCATGGCCCAGGCCGTTGCTGGTCTCGTCTTCGAACTTGTAGCCCGGGCCGCCACGACCGGAACCTTCCGGGCAGCCGCCCTGGACCATGAAATCCGGGATCACCCGGTGGAAGGCCAGGCCGTCGTAGAAGCCGCGCTTGGCCAGGTTGACGAAGTTGGCAACGGTAAGCGGCGCCTTGTCGGCGGCCAGTTCGATGCGGATCGGACCGCGGTCGGTGTCAAGGGTGGCGATCAGGGACATAGGGGCTTCCTGCAGAATTGAGTCATACGGCGGACGCCGCAGCCCGCTATAATAGCCGGCTTCCTTTCCCAGATACCCGTGCTGGCTGAACCCGGCGCGCATTCCGCATGTCCATTGAACGCCTTCGCAACATCGCCATCGTCGCCCACGTCGACCACGGCAAGACCACCCTTGTCGACTGCCTGCTGAAGCAGTCCGGCACCTTCAACGAGCGCATGGTGCTTGCCGAACGGGTCATGGACAGCAACGACCAGGAAAAGGAACGTGGCATCACGATCCTGTCGAAGAACACCGCGATCACATGGAATGGCAACCGCATCAACATCGTGGACACCCCGGGCCACGCCGACTTTGGTGGCGAGGTCGAGCGCGTGCTGTCGATGGTCGACTCGGTGCTGATCCTGGTCGATGCGATGGACGGGCCGATGCCGCAAACCCGCTTCGTGACCCAGAAGGCGTTCGCGATGGGCTTCAAGCCGATTGTCGTGGTCAACAAGATCGACCGCCCCGGCGCACGTCCGGACTGGGTGATCGACCAGGTGTTCGACCTGTTCGACAAGCTTGGCGCGACCAACGAGCAGCTCGACTTCCCGATCGTCTATGCCTCGGCGCTGCACGGTTACGCAAGCCTGGAAGACACCGCGCGCGAAGGCGACATGACCCCGCTGTACGAAGCGATCATGCAGTACGTGCCGGCCCCCAGCGTCGACCCGGACGGCCCGTTCCAGATGCGCATCAGCCAGCTGGACTACAACAACTTCGTCGGCCTCATTGGCGTGGGCCGCATCCAGCGCGGCAAGGTCCGCACCAACCAGGCAGTCAGCGTGATTGACCGTCACGGCAAGAAGCGCCAGGGCAAGGTGCTGCAGGTGCTCGGCTTCATGGGTCTTGAGCGGGTAGAGGTCGAGGAAGCCGAGGCCGGCGACATCGTGGCCATTTCGGGCGTGGCCGACCTGAGCATTTCCGACACCATCTGTCAGCTCGATACCCCGGAAGCGCTGCCCGCGCTGACCGTGGACGAGCCGACCATCAGCATGACTTTCCAGGTCAACAATTCGCCGTTCGCCGGCAGCAAGGAACACAGCGGCGGCAAGTTCATCACCAGCCGCCAGATCCGCGAGCGGCTTGAGCGCGAGGTGCTGCACAACGTCGCACTGAAGGTCGAGGAAGGTTCCGACCCCGACAAGTTCCTGGTCTCCGGCCGCGGCGAACTGCACCTGTCGGTGTTGATCGAAAACATGCGCCGCGAAGGCTTCGAGCTGGCGGTGTCGCGCCCGGAAGTGATCATCAAGACCATCGATGGCCAGCAGATGGAGCCGGTCGAGCAGCTCGTGGTCGACATCGAGGAAGTGCACCAGGGCGGCGTGATGGAGAAGCTGGGCGTGCGCAAGGGCGCGCTGAAGAACATGGAATCCGATGGCAAGGGCCGCGTGCGCCTGGACTACATGATTCCGGCGCGCGGCCTGATCGGTTTCCAGAACGAGTTCCGCACACTGACACAAGGTTCGGGCCTGCTGTTCCACGTGTTCGACCATTACGGTCCCAAGGAAACCGGCGCGATCGCAAAGCGCCAGAACGGCGTGATGATCGCCAATGCGCCCGGGGCCACGCCGGCTTATTCGCTGGGCCCGCTGGAAGAGCGCGGAAAACTCTTTGCCGCCGAAGGCGACAACGTCTACGAAGGCCAACTGATCGGCATCCATTCCAAGGACAACGACCTCACCGTCAACGCGATCAAGACCAAGCCACTGACCAACATGCGCGCCTCGGGCAAGGACGATGCGATCAAGCTGACCCCGGCGATCAAGTACACCTTGGAGCAGGCGCTGGACTTCATCGAGGACGATGAACTGGTCGAAGTGACGCCGAAGGAAATCCGCCTGCGCAAGAAGTCGTTGACCGAATCCGACCGCAAGCGCGCCTCGCGTTCGGCCTGAGGCGGCGCGCATCGAACCGATGCGCATTTCGCACGCCGGCGACACATCGCTGGCATCATGGCCGCGGCTTCACTCCCAAGCAGCGGCATGACCCAGCGGCACTACAACCCTGACCCGCATGCCCACCCGGGGCTGCACATCATCGCCGTCGTCGAGGGCGTCAAGGGCGTATTGGCGCTGCTAGCCGCCAGCGGCCTGGAACTGATCGGCCCCGCCCCCCTGCAACGCTGGGTGCATGCGCTGATCGCGCATTTCCAGCTCGATCCCACCCACGGGGCAATGGCCTGGTTGGCCCGTTCCATCAGCCCTGGCGCGGTGCATCTCGCAGCGCTGGTCGCCCTGCTGTATGGCATCGTCCACATCATCGAAGGCTGGGGCCTGTGGCGGGCCAAGGTCTGGGCCTCATGGCTGGGTTGTATTGCAGCGGCGCTATACCTGCCCTTCGACATCTATGCATTCGCCATTCACCGGCATTGGCTGGAAGCGGTGGTGGTACTGATCAACCTGATCGTGGTGGGGGTGCTGGCGCACGACCTGCTGGTGCGCCGCCGCTGACGTGCCGGCTGATGTCACGCA
>JBBSTP010000195.1:0-4200 GCA_038235795.1 Lysobacterales bacterium
CGACAACGTCGAAGTTCTGGACAAGGGATTCGAAACCCATCTGCTGCAGCGCGGCGGCGTTGTTGCCTCCGGCGGCGTCAGGGGCGACAGCAGTCGATTCGAGGAACATGCGCTTACCTTTGAATGTCGTGGAAGGAGTTTTGGGAAGTGGAACGAAGCCAACTAGCAGGTGGTGCAGTCAAGAGGGTACAGCGAGACAACGATTACGGAATGACGAAGTCCACCGGGACACGGACGCGGCTGGCGACTTTCCTGCCATCGCGTGTTTCCGGATTGAAGCGCCAGCGCCTGGCCGCCTTGACCGCCTCGCGGTCCAGGTTGCGGTTGCCACTGGATTTACTGACTTCCACGTCAAGCACGCCGCCAGTGGCATCGATGCTGATGATCAGCACGGTCGTACCGGAAATGTTGCGGCGCATTTCATCCGGCGGGTACCGCGGTGGATTCATCGCGCGTGATGAGGCATCCACGCTGGACCCGATGTCAGGAACAGACGCAGGTGGCGCCGGAGGTGCGGGTGGCGGCGCCTGCACATCCATCGGGCGAGGCTCGCTGATGATGATCGGCGGTGGGTCCGGCGGTGGCGGCAGCGGCGTCTTTGTCGGCGGTGCCAACGTCTTGATCGGCGGCGGCGGCTTGTCGGTCGGCGGCGGCGGTGGGGGCGGTGGCGGTGGTGGTGGGGGGGGTTCAATGAATGTGACGCTCACCACGTCCTCATCATCGACATCCTGGGCTGGCGGCGACATCGGCGCAAGCAGCAGCAACAACGCGGCGGCATGCAACGCGATTGCGAAGCTGACGCCGGCGATGCGCGGCCAGCTCAATCCGGATTCACGGTCGTGGGTTTTCTCGGGTTTGGCGAGATCTTGCGTCATGCGCACGGCTCTGGATGTGGGAGCCCCGCACGCATCGTGACGGGACAACAGCCTGCGGCCCGAGGGCCGCAGGAACCTCCTAGTCTATACCAATCCCCTGTGCTTGTTCCAAGCCATGGGTGCGGGTTAGACATATTGCGAAACAGATCTCAGCGCGACAGGATCTTCTTTGCCTCATCCGGTTTCTTGATGCCCTTGTCCAGCGCTTTCTGTGCCGCGGCCTTTGCATCCGCCTTTTTTCCACCGTACTCCAAGACCTTGGCGAGGTTGAGATATGCCTCGCCATCAGACGCCATGAGTCCAGCCTTGGAATACGCATCGACAGCCATCGCCATGTTGTCATCGGCATAGGCATTCTGTCCAAGCACCATGTAGTCCTTGGCCAACAAATCGCTGCTTTCCAGTGTGCCCTTTCCGACGCCAGCATCCATCACGGCCTTTGCATCATTCCAGCGCTTTGCGTTCAAATAGCCCACGTACAAGGCGCGCAGTTCCCGACTGTCCGTGAGCATGTCCCGTTTGTAGGCGTCTTCCAGAAGGACATTGGCCTCTTCTTGCTTGTCCGCGCCCTGCAATGAAGCCACCGCGTTCATCAGCAGGCGCTTGTCGCCCGGATTCTTGGCTACCAGTGCCTTGTAGGCCGTCGCGGCCTCGTCATTACGGCCAAGCTCCGCCAGTAGACCTGCGCGCAGGCCAAGTTGCTCCGGCTTCTCGGACTTGGTTTCAGCCAGGAAACGATCCAGCGTGACCAGAGACTCCTTGTATTTCTCCTGGCCATACTGGGTGACTGCCAAGTTGTACAAGGTGGTGTAATGGCCATCATTGTCCAACCCGTTGGCGTCGACTGCCTTGCGGAAATAGTCCGCCGCCTTGGCTTGATCATCCATGTCTGCGGCCGCACTCGCGGCCAGTGAATAGGCGAAGGATTTTTCATACGCGTTGGCGCTCGGCGTGCTGGAGACAGCGTCCGCCTTGGCCATGACACCGGCCATGTCCTGCTTCTCGTAGGCATCCTGCAGTGCCTGCAGGTCCTTCAACATTTTTCCGCTGGCTTGGGCGTCAGGCGACACTCGGGTGGCATTGGGATACAGCGCGGGTTTGGCTTGCTCGGCCTGCTTGGTGTCTGCGGGTTTTCCCTTGCCGAGGTCGGCCATACGTTTGGCGCGTTGTTCTCGCATGGACCCATCTTGGGCGCTGGCAACCGGGGCTGCCGCGATAACGAGTGCAAGCGCAGACGCGACGGCGATATGGAGCGGGCGGACAGCGAAGGGGGTCATAAGCTCACCTCGAAACGTGTGGATACAAGGCGCCATTTCAAACAGGCGGGGAAGGCACCGTAGCAGAAAGCGCGGCGCAGGAACCATGTGCCTTCAGCATCCCGGATGCAGCGTTAACTTACTGGCATCGCGGCGTATTGCCTGCGCGTCGCGCGGCTTCCATGGTCGGTCGCAGGCCATCGGCCCGCTGCTGCAGTTCACGCAGGCGCGAGGCCGGATCCGGGTGGGTGGACAGGAACTCCGGCTGCCGAGCGCCACCTGCTGCGGCCATGTTCTGCCACAACGTGACCGCGCCGTTCGGATCGTAGCCGGCCTTGGCCATCAATTGCTGGCCGACGACGTCGGCTTCACTTTCCTGCTCACGGCTGTTGGGTAGGAGGAACAGCCCTTGCGCCGCGACTCCGCCGATCTGCTGCGCGGTGTTGCCGACGCCCTCGCCGTAGCGCGAGCCCAGGAGTGCCCCGATGAGGCCAAGCCCGGTCTGAGTGCCCATTTGCCGGGTAATGCGCTCGTCATGGTGGTGCGAGACCACGTGTCCGATCTCATGCGCGATCACTCCGGCCAGCTGGTCCTGGTTGCGCGCGACTTCGAAGATGCCGGTGTAAACGCCGACCTTGCCGCCCGGCAGCGCAAAGGCATTGGTTTGCGGATTCTCGAACAAGGCGACATCCCAACCCAGGCGCTGCCAGTCTGCCGGCAGCTCGCGCACGATACTGGTGACCACACAACGCACATAGCTGGTCTGCCGGCTGTCGCGGCTCTGCGGGGTTTTCGCCTTGGCCTCGGCAAAGGCCTGGGCCCCGAGTTGAGCGAGTTGCGCTTCGGACACCGCGCCGACCACCTGACGTCGACCAGTCGGGGATGTGGTGGTGGCGCAGGCAGCGACAGCAGCGGCGATCGCGCCGGCCAGCAAAAGGGCTTTGGCCTTCATGGGAGGATCCTCGTGGAGTTGTCCTCCTTGTAGGTCACTGCACTTGAAGGTGGCGTCAAACCCGCATCCGGGTCACACGTCCAGGTTGGATACCCGCAATGCGTTTTCTTCGATGAACTCGCGGCGCGGCTCCACCACATCACCCATCAGGGTGGTGAAGATCGCATCGGCCGCTACCGCGTCCTCGATCCGCACCTGCAGCAGGCGGCGCGTTTCGGGATTGACCGTCGTATCCCACAGCTGTTCGGGGTTCATCTCGCCAAGGCCTTTGAATCGCTGGATTTGCCGACCCCGCTTGGCCTCGTCGAGCAGCCACGCCTGTGCTTCGGCGAAACTCGCCACCGCTTGCGATTTGTTGCCCCGCTGGATAGTCGCACCCTCGCGGATCAGGCCGTGCAACAGCGCCGCGGCTTCGCGCAACGGGCGCAGCTCGCCATGTTCGAAGCTGGACAGCGGCAGTACCTGCGTGAGCTCCTCGCCCATGTGCCGACGGGTAATCAGCAGCGCCCCCGGCCTTGATTCGTTGGCCGTCTGCAGCGCCAGCGCGTAACGCGGCCGGCCCAGTCCGCCGCGGTTCAAGCGTGCCGTCAGCGCCTCGAGTTCATGGGATTCGTCGGTGTGTTCGGCCAGCGAGACCGCGTCCAACGGAGTGAAGTCAATCAGCGACTCCAGCACGATCGGGTCGAAGCGGTGCGCATTGCGCGTGATCGCGCCGCGCGCATTGGCGAACACCAGCAGCAGCGACTCCAGCGCCGAGCCCTCGATCGCCGGCTCGCCCTCGGCCGGCACCAGCGCCGCGCCATCGACCGCGTTGTTGGCCAGGTAGGCGTCGAGCGCCGCGTCGTCCTTGAGGTACAGCTCGTTCTTGCCCTGCTTGATCTTGTACAGCGGCGGCAAGCCGATGTAGATGTGCCCGCGTTCGATCAACTCCGGCATCTGCCGGTAGAAGAACGTCAGCAACAGCGTACGGATGTGGCTGCCGTCGACGTCGGCGTCGGTCATCAGGATGATGCGGTGGTAGCGCAGCTTGTCGGGGTTGTACTCGTCCTTGCCGATGCCGGTACCAAGCGCGGTGATCAGCGTGCCGACTTCCGCGCTGGCGAGCATACGGTCGAAG
>JBBSTP010000196.1:0-4180 GCA_038235795.1 Lysobacterales bacterium
CGGGACCTGCAACGCATCGCGGTGTGGCGCGAGCAGGACGAGGTTATCGTCGAAGTGCAGGCTAATGCGTTCCTGCATCACATGGTGCGCAACCTCGTGGGCTCCTTGCTGTGCGTGGGGCGTGGCGAACAGCCAGCCGGCTGGATCGCGGAATTGCTGGCCGGTGGCGACCGCGGCGTTGCGGGCGCGACAGCGCCGGCGGCAGGACTGGTGTTCCTCGGCCCGCTTTATCCGCCAGAATGGGGGCTGCCGTCGGACGTGAGCGGCAATCCGACACCTGCCAAGGATTGACCATGAATCGTGCCCTGTTCCGTACCCGCATCAAGTTCTGCGGCATGACCCGCGCCGGCGACGTGCGCCTGGCCGGCGAACTTGGCGTGGATGCCGTTGGCATGATCTTCGCCAGCCAGAGCTCGCGCCGGATCACGCCGGAGGCCTCGCGGGGGTTGCGCGATGCGCTGGCGCCGTTGGTGGACGCGGTGGCGGTGTTCATGGACAACACGATGGACGAAGTGCGCGCGGCGATCGCCAGCGCACGCCCGACCCTGCTGCAGTTCCATGGCAGCGAGGACGACGCGTTCTGTCGCAGGTTCGGCCTGCCGTATCTGAAGGGCATCGGCATGGGCGGCGACGAAGGGTTCCTGACGGGGCGCGTGCTGCACTCGCGCTACCCGCATGCGGCGGGCTTTGTGCTGGACGGACACGAGCCTGGCGAAGCGGGCGGCAGCGGCCAGCGCATGGCGTTCGAGCGGATTCCTGACGACATGAGCAAGCCGTTCGTGCTTGCCGGGGGGCTTTGCCCGGATAATGTGCTGGCCGCGGTGCGTGCGGTCTCGCCCTGGGGCGTGGATGTCTGCAGCGGTATAGAAGTGTTTCCGGGAATCAAGGACGGCGCGTTGATGCGCCGTTTCGTGGAGGAAGTCAGACGTGCCGATTGCATCGAACTTGGCGCCGCTGGCGCTGACGACAGTTGTCTCGCCTGTGGCCACTGAACCCTGCATCGGTAACGCGGCTGCTGGCGCGATCGATTTCCACGCCTGGCCTGATGCGGCCGGGCACTTCGGGCGTTATGGCGGGCGCTTCGTCGCCGAGACGCTGATGGAGCCGCTACAGGAACTTGCCGCGGCCTACGATGCCGCGCGCATCGACCCTGCCTTCATCGCCGAATTCGAGGACGACCTGGCGCATTACGTGGGCAGGCCCAGCCCGATCTACCACGCGCAGCGGCTGAGCCGGGAAGCCGGCGGCGCGCGCATCCTGCTCAAGCGCGAAGACCTGAACCATACCGGCGCGCACAAGATCAACAACACCATCGGCCAGGCGCTGCTGGCCTCGCGGATGGGCAAGACCCGGATCATCGCCGAAACCGGCGCCGGCCAGCATGGCGTCGCCAGCGCCACCGTGGCTGCGCGGCTTGGCCTGGAATGCGTGGTCTACATGGGCGCCACCGACATCGAGCGGCAGAAGATCAACGTGTACCGGATGCAGATTCTGGGCGCGACCGTGGTGCCGGTGACCAGTGGCTCGGCCACGCTCAAGGACGCGCTCAACGAGGCGATGCGCGATTGGGTCACCCATGTCGACGACACCTTCTACATCATCGGCACCGTGGCTGGCCCGGATCCGTATCCGCGCATGGTGCGCGACTTCAATGCGGTCGTCGGGCGCGAGGCGCGCGCGCAGATGCTGGCGGAATACGGCCGCTTGCCGGATGCGGTGACCGCCTGCGTAGGCGGCGGCAGCAATGCCATTGGCGTCTTCCATGCATTCCTCAATGATGCCGGTGTGCGCCTGGTCGGCGCCGAGGCGGCGGGTGATGGCATTGACACCGGCCGGCATGCGGCCTCGCTGGCGGCGGGGCGCCCTGGCGTCCTGCACGGCAATCGCACCTATGTCATTTGCGATGACGACGGCCAGATCACCGAGACGCATTCGGTGTCGGCCGGCCTGGATTACCCGGGCGTTGGCCCGGAGCACGCCTTCCTCAAGGACGCCGGCCGCGCCGAGTACGTGGGCGTGACCGATGACGAGGCGCTGGGGGCGTTCCACCTGCTGGCCCGCACCGAGGGCATCCTGCCGGCACTGGAATCCAGCCATGCCATTGCCCAGGCGCTCAAGCTGGCGCGCGAAATGCCGGCCGACGCCATCGTGCTGTGCAACCTGTCCGGCCGCGGCGACAAGGACGTGCACACAATTGCGTCTCGCGAAGGACTTGTCCTGTAAGCGCGAACTGGCCCGAATCCGGCAGTTGCGCGACAATAGCCGGCTCACCCACGTTCCAGGAGTCCGGCCATGGCCGATGAACAAGCGCAACAAGAGCAACAGGCCCAGCCAGCGGCGGGCATCAATGACAATGTCGACCCGGCTTTTTTCAAAAGCGTGAATGAATTCCTTGAACTGACCCACCGCCAGGCGGAGCAGTACAGCCTCAAGCGCACCAGTCTGGTGAGCCTGTTTGCGGCGGCGCGTTTCAATTCACACGTCTTCATGAGCAGCATCGAGCCGGCGCGCGTTGCCGGCGAACGCACGGACTTCCTCGACTACATGACGACCATGTATCGGCGGATGCTCAACGAGCATCTGGATGGCCTTGGCCAGGAACGCAATATCGATGTGGGCGAGTCCGAGCTGGCGGCCGATTACGCCGCTGCCGGCGTGCAGGTCGGCCGCATGGCCGGCAACGCCACCAATGCAGCCAGTGGAGACCGTGTCTCGAACGATGCTGCAACCCCGGCCAATGAGTACGTCTCTGCTGCGGGTGCGGTGCCGCCGGCCGCGCCGGCCAAGGAATGACACGATTGCAGCAACGGCTGGACGCGCTGCGTTCGGCCGGCCGCAAGGCGCTGGTGCCGTTCATCACCGCGGGCGATCCGTCGCTGACTGCAACGGTGCCGGTGATGCATGCGCTGGTGCAGGCGGGTGCGGACGTGATCGAGCTCGGGGTGCCGTTTTCCGATCCGATGGCGGACGGCCCGACCATCCAGCGCAGCTCCGAGCGTGCCTTGTCGCGCGGTGCGGGCATGCGCTACGTCCTGGACTGCGTGCGTGAGTTCCGCGAGCGCGATGATCGGACGCCGGTCGTCCTGATGGGTTACCTCAATCCGGTCGAGATCCGCGGCGTGGCCGCCTTCGCCATCGATGCCGCCGGCGCCGGCGTGGATGGCGTGCTGCTGGTTGACCTGCCGCCGGAAGAGGCTGACGAATACCGCGCCGCCTTCGCCCACCACGCACTGGCACTGATCTCGCTGGCGTCGCCGACCACACCGCAGGCGCGGCTGGAGCGCCTGTGCGCACAGGCGGATGGCTACCTGTACTACGTCAGTTTCGCCGGGGTCACCGGCGCCGACCGGCTGGACGTGGGCGATGCCGGCCTGCGCCTGCAGCAGTTGCGCGACCTGGGTCCGGCGCCGGTCTTCGCGGGCTTCGGCATTCGCGATGCGCTCAGCGCAGCCGCCATGGCCGAACATGCCGATGGCGTGATCGTTGGCAGCGCGCTGGTGTCGGCGCTCGATGGTAGCCGCGATGCCGGCGAGGCCGCCGCACGCGCCGCAACGTTCCTGCAGCCACTGCGTGACGCGCTGGACGCAGCCACGGCAGTCGCGACCTGATTGGACTGCGCTAGACTGCCATGCCACCGCGCCGGGCCCGGCGTCCACACATGCGGACAAGCGCAAATCTTCGGTCGCACGGATGCGTGCAGGCAGACGTTCCGACCAATCGCGGTGATCGAACTGAATGAGCTGGCTTAAAAAATTGATGCCCGCGCGCATTCGCACCGAAACCGGGGCGGATCGCAAGCGCAGCGTGCCGGAAGGCTTGTGGGAAAAGTGCGAGCGCTGTGGCGCCGTGCTGTACCGGCCCGAGCTTGAGGTCAACCTGGAGGTCTGCCCGAAATGCAACTTCCACATGCCGATCCGCGCCCGCGCGCGTCTTGCAGCGCTGTTTGACGACGGCTTGGGCCATGAGATTGGCGCCCAACTGGGCCCGGTCGACGTGCTCAAGTTCAAGGACCAGAAGAAATATTCCGACCGGATCAAGTCCGCGCAGAAGAACACCGAGGAACGCGACGCGCTGATCGCGATGGAAGGCAAGCTCAAGGGCCACGACATCGTGGTATCCGCGTTCGATTTCGCCTTCATGGGCGGGTCGATGGGCTCGGTGGTCGGCGAGCGCTTCACCC
>JBBSTP010000197.1:0-4166 GCA_038235795.1 Lysobacterales bacterium
GAACCGGCGCCCCGTCGTGCGTTGCTGGACGTCGTCGTGCTGAAGAACAAAAAACAGGGCGTGGGCCCCACGGTGCTCGCCGACGTCGAAGCGCATGTGCGCACATTGGCCGGAATGAAACGCACGATCGACCTGCGCAGCGCCAGCGCCAAGGGCCGCACGTCCTACGTCGGCGTGTTCGAGCACGCGGCCGGCGAGGTCCTGGACTTCGAGATCGTCGCGGTGCCGGAAGGCACCGACAAGAAGATCGTGTTGCGCTACCAGGACAAGATGCGGCCTTGAACGAAAACGCGGCCGCCCTTTCGGCGCGCCGCGACCGGCGCCGACGCATCGATCCCACGCGGCCTGTCGATCAATGCCCTCACCCATCGAGACCATACTGAAAGGAATTTTCATGAACTTGATGCAAACGCATCGCCAACCCCTGATCGGTGCACTGATCGCCTGCGCATCCGTGGCAGCCAGCGCCCAGGTGCCGCCTGCCGCGAGGAACGCAGCGCCGGGGGCGGCTCAGGTCGCGATCCGAGCACCTTCGAGCGCAGAGGCCGCAGAAAGCGCCTTGAAAGCCCGGTATCTGGTCACCGAAGCGGTCCAGGTCATTGGCAGGCTCAAGCAGGAAGCGCGCACGGCCGAGTTGCTGCAGCAGGCCAAAGGCATTTTCATCGTGCCCGGGTATGGCCGCGTTTCGATAGTGTCGCAGGGCGGCCCGGGTGTGCTGACGACCCGCGCCGATGGCGGCGCCTGGAGCAACCCGGTTTTCTACACGCTGGCCGGTGTCAGCGTCAGCTCCAAAACCGGGCGCGCCGATGAGCAGGTGGTGTGGTTCCTGATGACGCAGAACGCGGTCGATGCATTTCGGACGAACAGCGATTTCTCGCTCGACCGCGAAGCCGGCTTGACGGTCGCGAACATTGCGCGCCGGGCCAGCATGGGCGACAAATCGGTCCGGGACGTCATCACATGGTCGGGTGCCGAAGGTGCCTTTGCAGGCGCTTCGGCCGGCGTGACCGACGTGAAGCTCGACCGTGCTGCTACCAATGCCTACTACGGCCTGACAGCCGTGACGCCTGCGCAGGTGCTCGATGGGGCGGTGGTCAGTCCCTATTCGAATGTTTTGGGGACGGTGTTGAGTCGGTGAGGGATGCCGGCCGAGCGTGCGAACACACGTCGACTGGTTGCACGAACTGCGGCATCGTGCATCTGCCAAGTTGAGTGATCAGGTGTGCAACCTAAGGCGCCCATCAGACGCACGTCGGTGCGCACAGACCGGCGGAATGTGCTTGCCGTGTTTGTCGGCCATGCCTGAGCATGGGGCTGCCTCGCCCCTCACGGACGCGCGACATGATGAGCAGCTCAATCCTGCAAGTGGATGCTGCGACTCTTCGTTCATCTTGATCCTTGCATTGAAGCCGGCGCAAGTTGCGGTGCGGTTGATCGCAAGCGGCAACGCTTGACGGCGCGCGGTCGTTGATCGGAATTCGGGTTGATCCGCCGATGTACTCGCTTGAGACGAACGTCGTCTGCGAACTGGGTCAAAGTTCAACCGACGCCGACGCCGACACCGCTCCATAACTCCGTGCAATGCTCAGGGTCGTAACCCGCTCGGAAGTCCACGATGGGTGCAATCCGGACGGCATCAGGGGCGAAAGCTGCTGGTACTCGCGCACTGAACCGCCCTCGGGGCGGTTCAGTGCGTCTCTCGTGTCAGATGCCGCGTCATGGCAGTAGGCTCAATGTTCGGCACGCACTTTACGGCCAGCACGCTCAGGTCTTCCATGTTGGTGACCACAGCCATGAAAAAAAATATCTCGTAAAGTCTTGTCGTCCATTGCAACTTATGGGCGGCCGGCCACAGCGCCAAAAAAAGCCGTGACGCACATGCCGCCACGGCTTTTGAAAGCACCGGCCTTGAAGAGGGGGGCCGGCAACTGGAGTGAGAGAAAGAACCGCTCAGTAGCGGCCAAACACGGTCAGCTAATGCGCACCGGCACAAAGATCTTGTTTTCGCCACGCTGGATCAGAAGCGCGACCGACTTGTTGCTGGTCTTAGCAAGCGCTGTCCGGGCCTGTTCGATGCTCTTGACCGGCGTCCCGTTCACTGCAAGCAGCAAGTCGCCTGCTTCAACGCCAGCCAATGCCGCCGGCCCGTCCGTGCCTTCGACCACCAGGCCCGAGGCATTGCCCGCCTGGGCGCGCTCCTCCGGCTGCAACGGTCGCAGCGACAAACCCAACTTGGCATTGTTGTCCTCGCCGCCCGATGCCGCGTCAGCGGTCTGTACGGCATCCTTGTCGGTGCCTTGCAAGGTCGCGCTTATGGTCTCCGGGGCACCGTTGCGCCAGACGTCGAGCTGCAGCTTGTCGCCAGGGCTCTTCAGCGCCACGATCGCCGACAGCTCGCCCGAGGCAATGATCGATCGGCCATCCGCCGCACGGATCACGTCGCCCGGCTGCAGGCCGGCTTTTTCCGCGGCGCTGCCTTTTTGCACGCTCGCCACCAACGCACCGGCTGCCTTGTCGAGCTTGAACGAAGACGCCAGCGTCTGGTTCACTTCCTGGATCGTGACACCCAGCCTCGCATGCTTGACTTCACCATGCTCGACGATCTGCTTTTCAATCTTCGACGCCAAGTCAATCGGAATAGCGAACGACAAACCCTGGTAACCGCCCGTGCGGCTGTAGATCTGCGAGTTGATGCCCACCACTTCGCCGCGGCCATTCAACAGGGGCCCGCCTGAGTTGCCGGGGTTCACTGCAACGTCGGTCTGGATGAACGGCACCGCGCTGTCGTTTGGCAGATTGCGGCCTTTGGCGCTAACCACGCCAGCGGTGACGGAGTTCTCAAAGCCGAACGGTGAGCCAATCGCCAGCACCCACTCGCCAACGCGCAGGTCACTGGGCTTGCCAATCGCCACCACGGGCAGATTTTTGGCATCGATCTTCAGCACGGCGACGTCGGTCTTCGGATCAGCGCCGAGCACTTTGGCAACGAATTCACGCCGATCGGTCAGTTTGACCATGACCTCTTTCGCGTCCCGCACCACGTGGGCGTTGGTCAGGATGATGCCGTTGGCGTCGACGATGAAGCCCGAACCCTGACCGCGCATCGGCATGCCGTGCGGCTGTGCCGGTGCGCCGCCGCGTGCGCCAGGCTGTTGCTGCTGGAAGCGGCGGAAGAATTCGAAGAACGGATCGTTGTTGAACGGATCGGCGCCGTTGCCGCCGGCACCTTCGTTGTTGGCGACCTTGGTGCTGCCGGTCACCGTGATGTTGACGACCGCCGGGCCGCTCTGCTGCGTGATCTTTGCAAAATCGGGTGGCGCTACCGGGGCAACATTCATTGGACCGGGTGCGGCTGCAGTCTTGGCGGCATTGCCATCGTTATCGTATGCGACCTTCAATGGTGCCATTGCGGCCTGTGCCGGTTCCTGGGGCAGCAACGCTGCCCCGGCGCTGCCGAGCACGCCGGCGGCGAGCAGTGCGGCGACCAGCCGGGTCGTGAAAATCTTCTTGCGGTTTGTCGACATGACTCATTTCTCCAACAAAGATTGCGTTGCTGGGACTGCAACGATGGAGCTGAAGTTTGCGACGTGGGGCTTAAGACGACCTTAAAAAAGGGAGGCCGGCACGACATCAATCCTCTGCGGTGTCGTGGCGGTCATTCGATGTCATAGCCGTTGGCGTAGTGCGCCTCAAGCATGCGCGTGCCAAGGACCGTCATCCGAAGCTCGCCCTCGGCCGACAGATCGGCACCGTCACCGACGGCTAACCGCCGCTATCCGGTGCGGCCGAAGGTGGAATGAATTCACCCGATTCAAACACCACCCCATTGAGCTGGCTCTGCTTCGCGTAATGCATGCGCGCAACCGCGCCCTTTATGGTAGTCATGCCATCGGCTTCGCCCGGCCACGCGATCGCTTGGCCAGCGGCATCAATACCTGGACGATCTGCGATGGGTAAACGACCTCTCAAAACCTGACGCACCAGAGCGCGATCCTGCTGCTCCAGCCTACTAAGCGCGGAATCGGCGGGATGATAAGTCTAATTATCATCCATGGTGTATCGCCCTTCCCAACACATCATGTCAGTGGATACGGGGCCGGGAAACCGGTGGAAGCTCAGAGCTGTCAACTGTACCTCACAAGTGAGACTTGCTTACTCCAAAGTAA
>JBBSTP010000198.1:0-4116 GCA_038235795.1 Lysobacterales bacterium
AGTGCATCGACCGTGCAGGCATGCGCGCTGGCTTTGACGCCATCGAACACGGTGGCCGGCAAGTCGAGCGTGGCCAATTCCAGATCGCCGACGTGCTCCAGCGCGTCACCCGTACTCAGCCCGCGATGCGCGGCGATGAATTGCAACGTGCGCAGCGCATTGATCGCAACACCCGGCACGTGACCAGTGCGCGCATTAACGCCGCTTGGCACATCCAGCGCGAAAACGGGCACCGATTGCGCATTGATCGCATTGATCAAGGCCGAGTTGGCTGTATCCGGCGCACGCGTCAGGCCGATGCCAAACAGTGCATCGACAATGAGCTCGGCATCGGTCAACGCATCGAGTGATTCGACGATGCTGCCGTCACTCGCGAGGTAGTCAGCGCAGGAACGTTTCGCCTGCGCGCTTGCCGGCACATGTCCAGGCAGGCGCAGGACCCGCACGTCGCGGCCGGATGCGTGGGCATGCCCGGCCAGCACGTAGCCATCGCCGCCGTTGTTGCCGGGCCCGCAGGCCACCACGATCCGCCGCGCCAGCGGCCAGTGCGCCAGCACGCAACGCCATGCGGCTTCGCCAGCGCGCGCCATCAACACGAACCCATCGCCGCCGGCCATGGCGATGCCGTGCGTTTCCAGCTGGCGCAGGGCATCGACGTCATACAGCGGCGTGGGCGTGGTCATCCACCGATTCTATCGGGCGCGGGCCATCGGGCGCGCTCCTATACTTCACGGGTGGACATCACCGCACCCGACACCGTCGCCCTCGCCGCCCGCATCCGTGCACTTGCGCAAGCGGCAGGGTTCCAGCGCGTGGGTATTTCCGGGGTGGAACTGGGCGACGACGAAGCCCACCTGCGCGACTGGCTGTCGCAGGGCCTGCATGGATCAATGGACTGGATGGCGCGGCATGGCGACAAGCGATCGCGACCCGCGGAACTCGTCCCGGACACGCTACGGGTGGTCTCGGTCGGACTGGACTACGGGCAGGATGGTGACGCCGCCTGGGCCAACCTGGCCGACGGCGAGCGCGCTTATGTCGCGCGCTATGCGCTTGGCCGCGATTATCACAAGCTGATGCGCAACCGCCTGCAGAAACTCGCCGATGCAGTGGCGGCGGAGATCGGACCGTTCGGGCATCGCGTGTTCGTGGATTCCGCGCCGGTGCTGGAACGCGCACTGGCGCGCAACGCCGGGTTGGGCTGGATCGGCAAGCACACCTGCCTGATCGACAGCGACGGCGGCAGCTGGTTCTTCCTTGGCGAGCTCTTCGTCGACCTGCCGCTGCCGGTGGACCCGCCCGCATCCGCGCATTGCGGCAGCTGCATGCGCTGTATCGACATCTGCCCGACCCAGGCCATCACCGCACCCTACCGGCTCGACGCGCGCCGCTGCATTTCCTATCTCACCATCGAGCACGAAGGCAGCATCGACGAGGAACTGCGTCCGCTGATCGGCAACCGGATCTTCGGGTGCGACGACTGCCAGCTGATCTGTCCCTGGAACAAATTCGCACAGCGCACCGACGAACCGGATTTCCGCGCCCGCAACAACCTGGATCAGGCGACGCTGGCTGAATTGTTTGCATGGGACGAAGACGAATTCCTGACGCGCACCGAAGGCTCGGCGATCCGCCGCAGTGGTCACGAGCGATGGTTGCGCAATATCGCGGTAGCGCTGGGCAATGCGCCGCGCAGCGAGGCGGTGATCACGGCGTTGCAATCGCGTCGCGCGCATCCCTCACCCATCGTCCGCGAGCATGTGGAGTGGGCGCTGGCGCGCCATCAGGAGGCTTGACTCCCCCGTCCTGGGGAAAAATGGGGTCAGAGTGAAGTTTCCTGATCACGTTGCCGAAACGAACTGAAGTCGTTGGCAGGAAATTCACTCTGACCCCATTTTTTCTCATGGATGCCGCCGAGGAGCCTACATGGACGTATTCACGGCGCGTCCCGGAGTGAAGCGGGGCGAGCCGGCCTGTCAGGTAGGCAAGCTCAAGCTGCCTGTTTTGGCATCGATTGATTGGTATGCGTCAGCCGGTTGTCACGATCCACGTACACCAGCGTCGGCTTGTAGGTGGCGGCTTCGGCTTCATCGCAATGCCCATACGCGCAGATGATGACCAGGTCGCCCGGCTGCGCCTGGTGCGCGGCAGCTCCATTGACCGAGATCACCCCGCTACCTTCCTCGCCACGGATCGCGTAGGTCGAAAAACGCTTGCCGTTGTTGACGTTGTAGATGTCGATGCGCTCGTATTCGCGGATGCCGGAAATGTCCAGCAAACGCCCGTCGATCGCGCAGGAGCCTTCATAGTGCAGCTCCGCATGCGTCACTGTGGCGCGGTGGATCTTGGCTTTCAACAGGGTCAATTGCATCGAAATTCACTCCAGCGAACAGCACCGGCCGGGATAGGGCCGCTCTGTGCAGTGGTCAGTATAGTTGCGATATTGCGCACTGCAACATCGCAGGATGCGCGTTCAGGCTCGGTCAGGGGCCTGCTTCGAACTCGAGGTTGTCGATGAGCCGGGTGGCGCCGAGGCGCGCGGCGAGCAGTGCGACCAGCGACCCGCCCTCGCCGTCCGCGGGTTCGCTGAAATCCGGCCGGCGGACGACGGCGTAATCCGGCGCGAACCCGGCCTCGCGCAACGCCGCGTCAGCCGTGGCTTCGACCTCGGCGCGCGGAGCGCGCGCCAGCCATGCATCGCGCATGCCGCACAACACGCGGTGGATCGTCGGTGCGACCACGCGCTCCTCGGGCGACAGGTACTGGTTGCGCGAACTCATCGCCAACCCATCGGCCTCGCGCAGCGTGTCAGCGGCCAGGATCTGCACCGGGAACGCAAGGTCATGGACCATGTAGCGGATCACCGCCAGTTGCTGGTAGTCCTTGCACCCGAACGCGGCAACGTCGGCCTGAACCTGGTTGAACAGGCGCGCGACCACCGTGGCCACGCCATCGAAATGACCAGGCCTGGACGCGCCATCCAGGGTGTCAGTGATGCCCGGCACGTGCATCTGCACGGCAAGCGCGGCGCCATACGGATACATCGCCTCGACCGAGGGCAGCCACATCGCGTCGCAACCGGCGGCCTGCAGGCCGATCGCGTCGGCCTCCGGCGTGCGCGGATAGCGACCGAAATCCTCGTTGGGACCGAACTGGGTGGGATTGACGAAGACGCTGGCGACGACCTTGTCGGCATGCCTGCGCGCCAGTTCCACCAGTGAAAAATGGCCGGCGTGCAGGTTGCCCATGGTCGGCACGAAGCCGATGCGCAGGCCGTCGCGGCGCCAACCGGCAGCGCGGGCGCGCAACAGCTCGAGTTGGTCGATGACTTCAATCATGACGACTTGATCACGCGTAGCTGTGTTCGTCGGTGGGAAACGTGCCCGCGCGCACCGCTTGGGCATAGGCCCGTATCGCGCCCGCCACCGAGCCGCCATCGGCGAGGAAGTCCTTGACGAACTTCGGCCTGCGGTGCCCCGCGTCCAAACCCAGCAGGTCATGCAGCACCAGCACCTGGCCATCGCAGCTGGCGCCCGCGCCGATGCCGATGGTGGGGATCGGGCTGGCCGCGGTGATCGCTTTCCCGAGGGCAGCCGGCACGCCCTCCAGCACCAGCAGCGAAGCGCCGGCATCGGCCACGGCCAGCGCATCGTCGCGCAGCGTCTCCGCTGCCGCGCCCTCGCGCCCTTGGACCTTGAAACCGCCGAAGCGGTGGACCGACTGCGGGGTCAGGCCCAGGTGCGCGCAGACCGGGATCTCGCGATCGACCAGATAGCGGATGGTCTCCAGCTTGTGCCCCGCGCCTTCCAGCTTGACCATGCTGGCACCGGCCTGGATGAAGCGCACGGCGGCTGCATGCGCTTGGCGCGGCGAACCATCGGAGCCGAACGGGAAGTCGGCGATCTTCAATGCGTGGCTGGCGCCGCGGGCGACATTGGCCGTGTGATAGACGATGTCATCGACACTGACCGGCAACGTCGAACCGTGCCCCTGCACGACCATGCCCAGCGAATCGCCGATCAGGATCAGGTCGCAGCCGTTGTCGTCCAGCACCCGCGCGAAGCTTGCGTCATAGCAGGTCAGCATGACGAGTTTTCGGCCTTCGGCGCGGGCAAC
>JBBSTP010000199.1:0-4097 GCA_038235795.1 Lysobacterales bacterium
ACGTCGCATGCAGGCCGAGGCCGTGCGCAAGGCCTTTGCGCGCTGGCAAGGATTGGGCATGCAGGTCACCCGCACCCGCGACAGCTTGCTGCCGCTGGCGCACGACCGCGCCCGCATCGCGCTGGCCGCCTACTCCGGTGGCGCGGCGTTGCAGCCGTGGCTGGAGGCACGCCGCGACGAGATCGACGCGCGCATCGACTACGCCGCTCTGCTCGGTGAATGGGGCCAAGCCTGGGCGGAGCTCGCCTACCTGCTGCCCAGCACCGACACCGCATCGACATCACCCAATATCCGCCTGCCGGAGATCGCGCCATGAACCGCTCCTCGAACTCGCGACCGCTGCTATGGGCAGGTGGGGTGCTGGCCGCAGTGGTGCTTGCCGGCGGCGGCTACTGGCTCGGTACACGCAGCATGATGTCGGGAGCAATCCCCGCAACTTCGCCTGCCGGCAAACCGCAAGCGCTCTACTGGTACGACCCGATGTATCCGGACAAGCATTTCGACAAACCGGGCAAGTCGCCGTTCATGGACATGCAGCTGCTAGCGAAATACCCGGAGGCTGGCCAGGCCAATGGCGACGATGCCGGCGATGTGCGGGTGTCGGCGGCGACCCTGCAGAACCTGGGCGTGCGCACGGCGGTCGTGCAGATGGGCACCCTGTCGGCCGGCGCGCACGTGCCCGGCAGCATCGCCTGGGACCAGCGCGCGACCTCTGCGGTCAGCGCGCGCGTGGATGGCGTGATCGAGAAGCTCTTCGTGCGCGCACCGTTTGAGTCGGTGCGCAAAGGTCAGCCGCTGGCCGAATTGATCGCCCCCGAATGGAGTGCGGCGGCGCAGGAGTACCTGGCGCTGGGACGCGCCGGTTCCGCGGACGCGCGTGCGCTGCAAGGCGCGGCGCGCAACCGGTTGCGCGTGCTGGGCATGGACGAGGGCCAGATCCGCAGTCTGCGCGGTGGTAGTCCGCGCGTGGTGTTGCGCGCGCCGCGCGATGGCGTGGTCAGCCAGCTGGACGTGCGCGAAGGCCAGCGTGTGCAGGCTGGCATGCCGCTGATGACCATTGTGGGTCTCGCCACCGTGTGGGTGGAGGCGGCAATTCCGCAAGCGCAGGCCGCGGGCATCGTGCCCGGCACCCAGGTGACGGCCAGCGTCAGCGCGTTTCCTGGTGAAACCTTCGAGGGCGAGGTCGAGGCGTTGCTGCCCAGTGTCGATGCAGGCAACCGAACGCAGATGGCGCGGATCGTGCTCGCCAATCCCCGGAAGCGGCTGGCGCCCGGCATGTTTGCCGACCTGCAATTCGCCGGCGCCGCCGGCGAGTCGCACCCGTTGCTGCTGGACGAGGCGCTGATCGCCACCGGCAGCGATGCGCGGGTGATCGTGGCCTTGGGTGAAGGTCGCTTCCAGCCGGTGCGGGTGAGCACCGGGCGTTCTGCCGGCGGCCGCACCGAGATTCTCTCGGGTCTATCCGGTGGTGAGCGGGTGGTTGTGTCCGGGCAGTTCCTGCTCGACTCCGAAGCCAGCCTGTCTGGCGCGCTGGATCGCCTGTCGACCGATACGTCTGCCACGCCCGATCCGCGCGCAGCTGCTGACATGGGCGCGATGCAGCCGGACGTGATGCCGCCGGAACACCGGCCGTGATCTCGCGCATCATCCATTGGTCGATCCGCAACCGGTTGCTCGTGCTGCTCGCGGCGGTGGCACTCGCGGTCAGCGGCGTGATCTCGCTGTCGCGCATCTCGCTGGATGCATTGCCTGACCTGTCCGACACGCAAGTCATTTTGCGCACCAGCTGGCCCGGCCAGCCACCGCAGATCGTCGAGGACCAAGTCACCTATCCATTGGCCACCACGATGATGTCGGTGCCGGGCGCGACCACTGTGCGCGCGTTCTCGTTCTTCGGCGACTCGTACGTGTACGTGCTGTTCGCCGACGGTACTGATCCGTACTGGGCGCGTTCGCGGGTGCTGGAATACCTGAGTCAGGTCCGCGACCGGCTGCCAGAGGGGGTCAATCCCGCGCTCGGGCCGGACGCCACCGGCGTCGGCTGGATTTATCAGTACGCGTTGGTGGACCGCAGCGGCAAGCATGACCTCGGCGAGTTGCGCGCACTCCAGGACTGGTTCCTGCGCTACCGGCTGAAGACCGTGCCCGACGTCGCCGAAGTCGCCAGCATCGGCGGCATGGTGCGCGCCTGGCAGGTCGTGGTGGACCCGCAGGCGCTGGCTGCGCGCGGGGTCAGTGTGGCGCAGGTGGCGGATGCAATCCGCGATGCCAACGGCGCCAGCGGCGGCTCGGTGATCGAACAGGGCGAAGCCGAACTCATGGTCCGCAGCGTCGGCTACCTGTCCTCGATCGCAGACTTCCAGAGCATCCCGGTGACGACCGGCGCCAGCGGCGTGCCGGTGCTGCTTGGCGATATCGCGCAGGTCCGGCGCGGGCCAACCTTGCGCCGGGGCATCGCTGAACTGGATGGCGAAGGCGAAGTCGCCGGCGGCGTGGTGATTTTGCGTTCGGGCAAGAACGCGCTGACCGCGATCGACATGGTCAAGGCGCGCCTGCAGGATTTGCAGAAGAGCCTGCCCGCAGGCGTGGAGATCGTCACCACCTACGACCGCTCTCAGCTGATCCGCGCTTCGGTCGACAACCTGTCGCGCAAGCTGCTGGAGGAATTCCTGGTCGTCGCGCTGGTGTGCCTGCTGTTCCTGTGGCATTTGCGCTCATCCTTGGTGGCGGTGATCTCCCTGCCGCTTGGCGTGCTGGCGGCGTTCATCGTCATGCGCCTGCAAGGGATCAACGCCAATCTGATGTCGCTGGGCGGGATTGCGATTGCGATAGGCGCGATGCTGGATGCAGCGGTGGTCATGATCGAGAACACCCACAAGCACATCGAGGCTTGGCAGCTCGAACACCCCGACCAGGAGGAACCCGACAGCGAAGAACGCTGGCAACTCGTCGCCACCGCGGTCGCCGAAGTCGGGCCGGCGCTGTTCGCCAGCCTGCTGGTGATCACCCTGTCGTTCCTGCCGGTGTTCGCGCTGGGTGCGCAGGAAGGCCGGCTGTTCAAGCCGCTGGCGTTTACCAAGACCTATGCGATGGCGGCCTCGGCTGGCCTTTCGATTACCTTGATCCCGGTGCTGATGGGCTACCTGGTGCGCGGACGCATCCGCCCCGAGCACGCCAATCCGATTAATCGCGCACTGACCGCCGCCTACCGGCCACTGCTGGCCTGGGTCCTGCGCGCGCCCAGGATGCTGCTGCTGGTGGCGAGCCTGGCCATGCTGTCGGCGCTGCTGCCATGGAGCCGGTTGGGCAACGAGTTCATGCCGCCACTCGACGAAGGCACCTTGCTGTATATGCCGACCGCCCTGCCCGGGCTGTCGGCCGGCAAGGCTTCGCAGCTATTGCAGCTGACCGACCGCATGCTCAAGACCGTGCCCGAGGTCGACCACGTGTTCGGCAAGGCTGGGCGCGCGGATACCGCCACCGATCCGGCGCCGCTGACCATGTTCGAAACCACCATTACCTTCAAGCCGAAGAGCGAATGGCGCGCGGGCATGACCATGGACAAGCTCAAGGTCGAACTCGACGCCGCGGTGCAGGTGCCGGGGCTGAGCAACCTGTTCGTATTTCCGATCCGCAATCGCATCGACATGCTCGCCACCGGCATCAAGAGCCCGATCGGGATCAAGGTGCTGGGGCCCGACATTCGCCAGCTCGAACAATTGGCGTCGAAGATCGAAGGCGTGGCTAAGAACGTTGATGGCGTGACCTCGGCGATCTCCGACCGCGCCGCTGGTGGGCGTTATGTGGACATCCGCATCCGGCGCGGCGAAGCGGCACGCTACGGCCTGAGCCAGGCGCGCCTGCAGTCGATGATCGCGATGGCCGTGGGCGGTGCGCCCATCGGCCAGACCGTCGAAGGACTGGAACGCTATCCGATCGTGCTGCGCTATCCGCGTAGCCAGCGCGATTCGCTGGCGGCGTTGCGCACGATGCCGATCGTGGCTGACAACGGAAGCCAGCTGACCCTGGAACAGGTCGCCGAGATCGGCCTGAGTGGCGGCCCGCCGATGCTCAAGAGTGAGAATGGGCAACTGGCC
>JBBSTP010000200.1:0-4050 GCA_038235795.1 Lysobacterales bacterium
AACATCGCCTCGTTCTCGACGGAGTTCAGCGGCCGTACCGACGGCGCGCCACACACGCGCTGGTTGCGCACGTCGCCGGAGTTCGCGCTCAAGCGCCTGCTGGCGGCGGGCATCGGCGATTGCTATGAGCTTGGGCGCGTGTTCCGCGACGGCGAGGTGGGCGGCCGCCACAACCCCGAATTCAGCATGCTCGAGTGGTACCGCATCGGCTGGGACCACCATCGGTTACTCGATGAAACCACCGAACTGGTAAAGGACGCATTGACGCTGGTCGGGCGCCAAGCGCGGCTGCGCGTGGTGGCTTATCGCGATCTCTACCTGGATGCGCTGGGTGTCGATCCCTTCCTTGCCGATGACGTGGCACTATGCGATGCGCTTGGCGATGGCGTGATCAACCCGCAAGGCCTGGGCCGCGACGACTGGCTTGACCTGTTGATGACGCATCGCCTGCAGCCTGGGTTCGATCCCGATGAGCTGCTCGCGGTGGTCGACTATCCATCGAGCCAATGCGCGCTGGCGCGCATTACAGACGATGCGGCCGGGTTTCGGATCGCCGAGCGCTTCGAGCTGTTTCTCGGACCGCTGGAGCTGGCCAATGGTTATCACGAACTGGTGGATGCGACGGAGCAGGCAGCGCGTTTCCGCAACGATGGACGCGTCCGCCAAGCGCGTGGTGCCTGCGTGCCCCCGACGGACGCTCGCATGCTGGCTGCACTGGGGTCAGGGTTGTCCGCATGCGCAGGTGTCGCGATCGGCATTGACCGCCTGCTAATGGCGATGCTGGATACATCGCGCATTGCCGATGTGCTGGCGTTCGATTTTCAGCGGGCATGAACGACGTCGCTGCAGTCGCAGGTTCCGTTTCCAATCGTTCACGTCTCGCGTGGCAGTCTCGGTTTACCCGACCATGGAGTTTGTCATGCGCACATTGCTCGCTACCGGTCTTGCGACCGCGGCCCTGATGCTTGCAGGGTGTTCGACCTACGGTTACCCGGGTTACGGTTATCCGTCCTCGTCCTCCAACCCGTCGGGACAATATGGTTCCGGACAATATGGCCAGTACGGTCAGAACGGTCCGTACGGATCTCCTTACGGAGGTGGTGGTCAGTACGGCGAAGGCGGGGTGGTGCGCTGCGAATCCAATGACGGCCGATACCGTCAATGCGCGATAAATACCAATGGCGGCGTCCAACTGGTGCGCACACTGTCCAGTGCGGCTTGTATCGAAGGTCGTAGTTGGGGTTCCAACCGCGCCGGCGTCTGGGTAAGCCAAGGCTGCCGCGCGGAATTTCGCAGCGGCGGTGGCTATTACGGGAGCCAGGGTCACCAAGGCAGCTCAGGCAACGGTTATGGCAACGGACAGTTGATTCGGTGCGAGTCCAACGACGAACGCACCCAGCGTTGCGCCGTGGACACCCGCGGTGGCGTGCAGTTGGTAAACAAACTTTCCAGTTCGGACTGCATCCAGGGGCGTAGCTGGAGCTACGACCGCAACGGCATCTGGGTGTCGGATGGTTGCCGCGCGGAATTCGCCGTTGGCACGGGTGGCAATGGGTACGGCAGCGGCGGTTACGGCAACAGTGGCTACGGTAACAATTACGGCATCGGTGGGCAGGTGTTCCGTTGCGAGTCCAACGACAATCGCAGGCGCGAATGTGCGGCCAATACCCGCGCAGGGGTGCAACTGGTGCGCCAGCTGTCCAGTTCACCTTGCATCCAGGGCCGCAGCTGGGGCTACGGAAGAACCGGGGTGTGGGTATCGGAGGGCTGTCGCGCCGAGTTCCGTAGCTACTGATCTAAAGCGACTGATCTAAAACATGACGACCGGCGCCCCTGTGGCGCCGGTTTCATGTTGCCAAGCCGACTGCCGGATAATGGGTCCATGAGCAGCCCTATCGATTTCGACCGTTACGACCGTATCCGCCCGATCCGCTGGACCGGCGATGCCCTTGAACTGCTGGACCAGCGCAAATTGCCATTCGACGTAGAGTACGTCCCTTGCGCCACCAGCGACGCCGTGGCGTCCGCCATCCATGACCTGACCGTGCGTGGCGCCCCCGCGATCGGAATTTCCGCGGCTTGGGGCATGGTGCTCGCAGCGCGCGGCATCGACGCGCCGGATGGCGCGCAGGCCCTGAACAAGCTTGAACCGGCGATGGAACGACTCAATGCGGCGCGGCCCACCGCGGTCAACCTGGCGTGGGCATTGGCGCGCATGCGCAAGGCGCTGGGAGAAGCCGGAGCGGATTGGCGCGATGTCATCGAACGCGAGGCGCGCGTGATCGAAACCGACGACCTGGCCGCAAACCGGGCGATGGGCAGTCTCGGCGCGGCCTTGATGGAGCCCGGCACTGGCGTGCTGACCCACTGCAACACCGGCTCGTTGGCCACGGCTGGCTTCGGAACCGCGCTTGGCGTGATCCGCGCCGGAGTCGCCGAAGGCCGCATCGACCGCGTGTTCGCAGGCGAGACGCGGCCATGGCTGCAGGGTGCAAGGCTGACCGTGTGGGAACTGAAGCAGGATGGCATCGACGCGACCCTGATCGCGGATGCCGCCGCCTCGCACCTGATGAAGACCGGTCAGGTGCAATGGGTGGTGGTCGGTGCGGATCGAATCTGCGCCAACGGCGACGTCGCCAACAAAATTGGGACCTATCAACTTGCGATTTCGGCGCGCCACCACGGGCTGAAATTCATGGTCGTCGCCCCGTCGTCCACGGTCGACATGGGCACGCCGTCGGGTGATGCCATCGAGATCGAGGAACGCGATCCGGGTGAATTGTTGGGTGTCGGTGGCAGCCGCGCCGCGGCCGAGGGCATCACCGCCTGGAACCCGGTGTTCGACGTGACCCCGCACGATCTTATCGATGCCATCGTCACCGAGAAGGGCGTGGTGGGGCGGCCCGATGCAGCCGCGATGCGCGCACTGTTCAAAGCTTGAACCTCGGTGCCGCCATATCCTCGAAAGAGGGGATTAAACGTTTGAACCGGTCGATTGAATCGCCAACGCTGTCCCCGGTTTTCGACGGGGTGACGGTTCGGTTGCCAACATCACGCGTCGGCGCTCACGCGGCCCGAAAAAATGCCCTAACTAATTGATTCTTGCCGAAAATCCAGAGTGCTTTTGGGAGGCTCGAATGCTACAATTTCACGTTGCTGAAGCTCCCCTCTCGACGCTTGTGCGGACCGCATGTCGCAGCACCCGCGCGGGCACCGAAATGGGCACCGAAAAACGCAAGACCAGACGCAAGGTAGTGAAGCACTGATGGCAGAGCTCGCCAAGGAAATCATCCCGGTCAACCTCGAAGACGAGATGCGCCGCAGCTATCTCGATTACGCCATGAGCGTGATCGTGGGGCGGGCGTTACCGGATGTCCGCGATGGCCTCAAGCCGGTGCATCGACGCGTGTTGTTTGCGATGCATGAGCTTGGCGCGCACAGCAACAAGCCTTATTACAAGTCCGCACGCATCGTCGGTGACGTGATCGGCAAGTACCACCCGCACGGCGACCAGTCGGTGTACGACACCCTGGTGCGCATGGCGCAGCCGTTTGCGCTGCGTTACCTGCTGGTCGACGGTCAAGGCAACTTCGGTTCGGTTGATGGCGACTCCGCCGCGGCCATGCGTTACACCGAAGCCCGCATGTCGCGCCTCGCGCACGAACTGATGGCCGACATCGACAAGGAAACCGTCAACTTCCAGCTCAATTATGACGAGAAGGAATACGAGCCGACGGTGATGCCGACCCGGTTCCCGAACCTGTTGGTGAACGGTTCGGCCGGTATTGCAGTGGGCATGGCGACCAATATTCCACCGCACAACCTGACCGAAGTGGTGAATGCGCTGCTGGCGCTGATCGATGATCCGGAGATCGACATCGAGGGCCTGATGGAATACATCCCCGGCCCAGACTTCCCGACTGCCGGCATCATCAACGGCGTCGGCGGTATCCATGTCGCCTATCGCACCGGCCGCGGCCGGGTGCGGATGCGCGCGCGTGCCGAGATCGAAGTAGCCGACAACGGCCGAGAAGCGATCGCGGTCAGCGA
>JBBSTP010000201.1:0-4011 GCA_038235795.1 Lysobacterales bacterium
AACGTCGGCTACAAGATCATCAACATCATCGACGTGACGCCCATCCCGCACAACGGATGCCGTCCGCCGAAGAAGCGTCGCGTCTGACGCCGGGGAGCATAAGAAAATGGCTCGTTATATCGGTCCCACCTGTAAGCTCGCCCGTCGCGAAGGCGCCGATCTCGGCCTCAAGTCGCCGGCGCGCGCGCTCGATTCCAAGTGCAAGCTGGAGCAGAAGCCCGGCCAGCACGGCGCCAACGTGCGTCGCGGCAAGCTGTCCGACTACGCCTTGCAGCTGCGCGAAAAGCAGAAGGTCAAGCGCATCTATGGCCTGCTGGAACGCCAGTTCCGCAATTACTACAAGAAGGCCGCCACCAAGAAAGGCAACACCGGCGAGAACCTTCTGCAAATGCTGGAAACCCGCCTCGACAACGTCGTTTATCGCATGGGCTTCGCGATCACCCGTCCGGCTGCTCGCCAGCTGGTCAGCCATCGCGGCGTGACCGTGAATGGCAAGTCGGTCAACCTGCCGTCGTTTGCGGTCAAGGCCGGTGATGCAATCGCCCTGTCCGAACGCGCTGGCAACCAGCTGCGCGTCAAGGAGTCGATGACCATCTCGCAACAGATGGACCTGTCGCCTTCCTGGATCGATGTCGACGCCGGCAAGTTCATTGGCGTGTTCAAGGCGGTTCCGGATCGCGCAGACCTGCCCAGCGACATCAACGAAGCGTTGATCGTCGAGCTTTACTCGAAGTAAGCCATTGCCACCGGCCTGCACCCGCGTGCAGGCCACAGGAGACACCAAGAATGACGGTTACCGCCACCCAAGTGCTGCGTCCTCGCGGACCGCAGATCGAGCGTATCGCTGAAAACCGCGCCAAGGTCGTGATCGAGCCGCTGGAGCGCGGTTACGGCCACACTCTCGGCAACGCATTGCGCCGCGTGCTGCTTTCCTCGATTCCCGGTTTTGCGATCACCGAGGTCGAGATCGACGGCGTACTTCATGAGTACACCACGGTCGAAGGCCTGCAGGAGGACGTACTAGAAGTCCTGTTGAACCTGAAAGACGTCGCGCTGCGCATGCACAGCGGCGACACCGACACCCTGGAGCTGAAGAAGCAGGGTCCGGGCGTCGTCACCGCCGCCGACATCAAGACCAGCCACAACGTCGAGGTGCTCAACCCCGACCATGTGATCGCCAGCCTGACCAAGGACGTGTCGCTGAACATGCGCCTGACCATCAGCCGCGGCTTCGGCTACCAGCCGGCGGCCGCGCGCCGTCGTCCGGACGAGGAGACCCGCACGATCGGTCGCCTGATGCTGGATGCGTCGTTCTCGCCGGTGCGTCGCGTTGCCTACGTGGTCGAGTCTGCCCGCGTCGAACAGCGTACCGACCTCGACAAGCTGGTGCTGGACATCGAAACCAACGGCACGATCGATGCCGAAGAAGCCGTACGCACGGCCGCCGATATCCTCAGTGACCAACTGTCGGTGTTCGGCGACTTCACCCACCGTGATCGGGGGGCGGCGAAGCCAGTCGCCAGTGGCGTGGATCCGGTGCTGCTGCGCCCGATCGACGACCTGGAACTGACCGTTCGTTCGGCCAACTGCCTGAAGGCGGAAAGCATCTACTACATCGGCGACCTGATCCAGAAGACAGAAGTGGAGCTGCTGAAGACCCCGAACCTGGGCAAGAAGTCGCTCACCGAGATCAAGGAAGTGCTGGCCCAGCGTGGCCTGTCGCTTGGCATGAAGCTCGAGAACTGGCCGCCCGCCGGGATCGCCTCGCACGGAATGATGGGGTAAGCAAGCAGCGGTTGCGCGGCATGCCGCGCGCTGCTTGCTTACGCCCGGCGCGCTGCGCCGGGCAGGGGCAGCAAACGCGGCGCAGCCGCGGCTTCCGCGCTTCTTCAGCACCTAGCCGAAGTTCAGCAAAGGCAACACGTAAACAGCCGACGGATCAAAAGATCTGCGGCACTACCGGCCAGGATGGCCGGTTCGGACCAACCGCAGTCCACCTGCTCGGAACAACGAGCACAACGCCGGGATGGCGACAGCGAACTCCAGTCGTTTCAACATTCATCAGGAATCCATGCCATGCGCCACCGTAAATCCGGTCGTAAATTCAGCCGCACCAGTGCTCACCGCCACATGATGTTCTCGAACATGGCGGCCTCGCTGATCAAGAACGAGTTGATCCGCACCACCCTGCCGAAAGCCAAGGAAATGCGCGGCGTTGCCGAGCCGCTGATCACCCTGGCCAAGGTCGATGGCGTCGCCAACCGTCGCCTGGCATTCTCGCGCCTGCGCGACAAGGAAGCCGTGGGCACGCTGTTCACCATCCTGGGCCCGCGTTATGCCAACCGTCCGGGTGGCTATCTGCGCATCCTCAAGTGCGGCTTCCGCGCCGGTGACAATGCGCCGATGGCGTATGTGGAACTGGTCGATCGTCCGCAGGTCGTCGCCGAGTAAGCAGCGAAGGACATTGCACGAGACAAGACCCCGGTATTTCCGGGGTTTTTCGTTTTGCTGCCGACTGGACGATAATCGACCCATCGCCTTGCAAGGAGAGCGCATGTCCCCGTTTCGCTGGTCGTTCCGCAGCCAATTCCTGCTCGGCTTCGCGGCCTGCGCCGCGCTGCTGGCCTATGCACTGTACGTGCAGTTCCAGCTGCAGATCCTGCCGTGCCCGTTCTGTATCTTCCAGCGGCTCGCATTCGCGGCGTTGGGGCTGCTATTCCTGATCGGCGGCCTGCATGCGCCGCGTGGCGCAGGTGGCCGACGCGGGTGGGCACTGCTGGCGCTGGTCGCCGCAGCGGTCGGGATGGGCTATGCGGGCAGGCATTCCTGGGTGCAGATGCATCCGCCGGAATTGCCCAGTTGCGGGCCCGGCCTGAACTTCATGCTTGAGAGCCAGTCCTGGCTGGGCGCCGCCCGCCAAGTGCTGATGGCGACTGGCGATTGCAGCGCCATCGACTGGAAGTTCCTTGGCCTGAGCATGCCGATGTGGGGCCTGCTGTGGTTCATCGGCCTCGGTCTTTGGGCCCTGTACGCCGGGTTCAAGCGCCGGCCGACCCATCTGTTTCGGCGGTAACGGTTGCGGCGGGTGCGTGCGAACGCGATGATGCGACGCAACATCCCCGCAATCCGCAGTCGATCCCATCATGTCCAACGTCCACGCCATTCCCGTGCCTGACGCCGCCAACTGGGCGCCGGACAGCTGGCGGCGCCACCCGGCGTTGCAACTGCCGAGCTATCCCGATCCAGTCGCGCTTGAGGCGGTGCAGGATGAACTGCGCGCGCTACCGCCACTGGTGACATCGTGGGAAATCCTGGCGCTCAAGCAGCAGCTGGCCGATGCACAGGTCGGCAAGCGCTTCCTGCTGCAGGGCGGCGACTGCGCGGAGACGTTCGCCGAATGCAATTCGCCGGTGATTTCCAACCGATTGAAGGTACTGCTGCAGATGAGCGTGGTGCTGGTGCACGGCCTGCGCTTGCCGGTGGTGCGCGTTGGCCGCTTCGCCGGCCAATATGCCAAGCCGCGTTCTGCTGACATGGAAACCATCGGCGATGTGACCCTGCCGAGCTATCGCGGCGACATGGTCAACGCGCCCGCGTTCACCGCCGAAGCGAGAACTCCTGATCCTCGGCGCATGGTCAAGGCGCACGCACGTTCGGCGATGACCATGAACTTCGTGCGCGCGCTGATCGATGGTGGCTTTGCAGATTTGCATCATCCCGAATACTGGGACCTGGGCTGGGTCGGCAAGGCGCAGCTCGCGGAGGAATACCAACGCATGGTCGGCGCCATTGGCGATTCCGTACGTTTCATGGAAACGCTGTCCGGCGCGCAACTGCACAACCTCAACCGGGTCGATTTCTACACGTCGCACGAAGCATTGCTGCTGCCCTACGAACAGGCACAGAGCCGGCAGGTGCCGCGCCAGCATGGTTGGTTTAACCTCGGCACCCACTACCCGTGGATCGGCATGCGCACCGCCGCGCTGGAGGGCGCGCACGTGGAGTATTTCC
>JBBSTP010000202.1:0-4005 GCA_038235795.1 Lysobacterales bacterium
AAGTACCTCGTCAGGGGATTCCACCAGTTGCGCGCCCTCGCGTATGAGCCGGTGACAACCGCGGGCCATCGGGTTGTGGATCGACCCGGGCAGGGCGAATACCTCCCGGCCGACCTCGGCGGCCAGGCGTGCGGTGATCAGGGCGCCAGAGCGCTCCGCGGCCTCGACCACCACCGTGCCCAGCGTCAGGCCAGCCAGGATGCGGTTACGACTCGGGAAATACTGGCGCCGCGGGCGGGTTCCGGGGAGATGCTCGCTGGCCACGCAGCCCACCTTGGTGATGCGTTCCAGCAAGGGGCGATGGCGGATCGGATAGGCGATGTCCGGGCCGGTGCCGAGCACGGCCACGGTGTGCCCTGCGGCGTTCAGGGTGGCCTCGTGGGCGGCGCCATCGATGCCGGCGGCCAGCCCGCTGACGATGCACAGGCCGTTGCGCGACAACGCATCGGCAAAACGGGCGGCATTGGTGCAACCGCCTGCGGTTGCCGCGCGACTGCCGACGATGGCGACTGCAGGCCGCCACAACAGGCTGGCATCGCCGGCGACGAACAGCATGGGTGGCGGGCTGGGGATGCGCCGCAGCAGAGGCGGGTAGTCCGCCTGCGACCAGCCGATCAACTGCTGCCCGGGTGTCTCCAGCCAGGCCAGGCCGCGCGCCAGCAGGGACGGGTCGGGCTCGCGGATGCCACGGCAGGTAGCGGCGTCCAGGCCATGGCTGGCCCAGTCGCGCGGGCCTGCGTCCAGGACGGCCTGCGCGCAGCCGTGGCTGTCGAGCAGGCGCCGGATCGCGGCCGCGCGCGCGCCGCTGGTCAGCAGTCGCAGCAGCGCGACGGGTTCATCAGCGGCTGCGGGGGCGGGCGAGTCTGGCATGGCGCCAGCATCGGCCGGATACGACAACGGCACCCTCGGGCGCCGTTGCATGTGCGGGTCAGACAACCCTGATTCTTCCCGAAGCGTCAGTAAGGCGCGTCCGGATGCTTCAGCTCATAGCCCACGCGGGTCGGCTTGACGCTGCTCATTACCAGCGCGTAGCTGACCTTGTCGAAGGTGCGGAACACCATCGCGTGGCCGGCGAACTCGTCGGGCAGGCGAACCTTGGCGGAAAGCGGGGTCAGGTCTTCACTGAAGTCCTTGCTGTACTTGACCCGATCCACCGTGTTCTGGCCGTGGCGCCAAACCGAGAACACGGTGCCGTTGTCGATGCCTTCGCGCGCGCCCCCGGAGATCGCGATCACGTCGCGCGGACCCCCGGTGGTCAGCATGTCGGCCACCGCCATCACCTGCAGGCGGCCGTACTTGGCCTGCTGCTTGGGCGGATGCGGGAAGAACTGCAGGTCGTACGGCTGGGCCTGGACCGGGATCAGGCGATCACCGATGCGGACCTCACGGCCTTCGCTGTCCACCAACAAGGTGGAGGCTTCAATGCCTCCGACTTCTCCGCGGGTCACCGTGCCGGTGGTCTGGGTCCGCAGCTCGTAGCCGAGCATCTCGGTGTTCTTGCCGGGAAACACCGCATTGCTCCACATCGTGCCAGGTTCGCGCATGTGCTGGCCCCGGTAATCCAGATCCTCGCTCTGGGTGATGTCGCAGCACTGGGCGGCGCGTTCAACCAGGCGATAGCGCTGGACCGGACGCACCACCAGGAAACGCTGGCCGGCGGCCGTGTTATCCAGTCCCCGGATATAGGCGACCTGGCCGTTGGCGCCGCGCAGGCGGTCTTCCTCGAGGCCAACCACGTAGGGCATGCCCTCGATGCTGTCGACCATGCGCAGGTCTTTCAGGAACGGCTCGATGTCGGACAACGGCACGCCATTGATTGGTTGACCACCGCCATTTCTGGCGACCGAGACCCGATCCAGATAGGCCAGGCTGATCACGTCGCCCGGATAGATCAGGTGCGGGTTCTTGATCTGCGGATTGGCCTGCCAGATCTCGGGCCACAGCCACGGCCGCTGCAGGAAACGCCCTGCGATATCCCAGAGGGTATCGCCACGCTTGACCACGTAGGCGTCAGGGTGGTCCCTGCGCATGTCGACGGCGGCGGCATAGGTCGCCACCGTCAGCAGTGCGACAGCAAGAATGGTGCGCAGCCCGCGTGGGCGGAACACATCGGAACGTACCAGGTTAGAAACCCGTTCAAGCATGGCGGCCATCTCCCCGCTCCCGTTGGTAAAATCCCCGTGAAGCCGGGCCACTATAGCCCACAAGGCGCGGGTGCTGGCAAGCGGCCAGCCAGCTTTGGCACGGTACAATTGCGACGTGCGTCGCGTTGGCGCCCTGCCGTTCCCGGAATTTCACCATGGCCATGCTCCCGATCCTCGAATTTCCCGATCCACGCCTGCGCACCAAGGCCGTGCCGATGGAGGCTGCTGGCCTGGCTGAACCGTCGTTCCAGCAACTGATCGACGACATGTTCGAAACCATGTACGAAGCGCCCGGGATTGGCCTTGCCGCCAGCCAGGTCGACGTACACCAGCGTTTCATGGTGATTGACGTCAGCGACGACAAAACCCGGCCGCTGGTGTTCGTGAACCCGCAGATCACCACCCGCCAGGGCGAGCAGGTCTACCAGGAAGGTTGCCTGTCGGTGCCGGGCATCTATGCCGACGTGACCCGCAGTGACGTGGTCGCCGTGCAGGCGCTGGACCGCCACGGCCAGCCATTCGCGATGAACGCCGACGGCGTCCTGGCAGTTTGCATCCAGCATGAAATGGACCACCTGGACGGCAAGCTGTTCGTGGATTACCTGAGCCCGCTCAAGCGCGAGATGGTGCGCAAGAAGTTGGTCAAGGCCCGTCGCCAGGCCGCCGCTTGACCGTTTCGGCTCAGCGACCATTGAGGATCGCCCGCGCTTGAGGATCATCTTCGCCGGCACGCCGGACTTTGCCGTGCCCAGCCTGCGCGCCGCCGCGTCGCGCAATGAAGTGGTCGCGGTGTACACCCAGCCGGATCGTCCGGCCGGGCGCGGGCGCGGGCTGACGCCGTCACCGGTGAAGCTTGAGGCCGTGCGGCGCGGCATCCCGGTGCTGCAGCCGCAGGATTTCAAATCCGCGTTGTCGAAGGACGCCTTGCGTGCACTGGAACCCGATCTGTTGGTGGTCGTCGCCTATGGCCTGATCCTGCCGCAATCGGTGCTCGAGATCCCCGTGCATGGATGCTGGAACGTGCATGCGTCGCTGCTGCCACGCTGGCGCGGCGCGGCGCCAATCCAGCGCGCGATCGAAGCGGGTGATGCCCGCACCGGCGTATGCCTGATGGCGATGGAAAAGGGCCTGGATACCGGACCGGTGCTGCTCACGCTGGCGCTGGACATCGCTGCCGCGGACACCGGCGGGCGTTTGCATGACCGGCTCGCTGCACTTGGTGCGCAGGTGCTGTCTGACGGCCTGGGCCTGTTGCGTGCCGGGATCAAGCCGATCGCCAAGCCGCAACCGGTCGCGGGCGTGACCTATGCGCGCAAGCTGGACAAGGCCGAAGCAATGCTCGACTGGGCGCTACCGGCACAGGTCCTTGCGGACAAAGTGCGCGCCTTCAACCCGTGGCCCGTGGCCGAGACGCGCTTGATGGACGAACGCCTGCGGATCCATGGCGCGGTGGCATTGGATGAAGCGCACGATGCGGCGGCGGGCCAGGTGCTGCGCATGGGTCGAGACGGCATCGACGTTGCCTGTGGCCAAGGCGTGCTGAGCATCCGCGTGCTGCAGCGGGAGGGCGGCAAAGCCATCACCGCCGCCGATTACCTCAATGCACGTCGCACGTCGGCTGGACGCATCGACCCCGGATGAGCTCGAGCCGGATGAATCCTGGCGTTGCCACGCGCGTGGCCGCGACGCGGGTGCTGGACGTGGTCCTGCATCGCGGGCGTTCGTTGAAGGCAACCTTGGCAGCCGCGCTGCCGGCGTTGGCCGATACACGCGATCGCGCCATGGTCGAGGCCATCGTGTTTACCGCCCTGCGGCAGCGGGCGCGTTTCGATGCGGCGCTTGCACAGTGGCTGCAAAAACC
>JBBSTP010000203.1:0-3996 GCA_038235795.1 Lysobacterales bacterium
AGGCGTGTGGGAGAAGCTGGCCGCCGGAGCGGCAGGCGTGACCGGGAAAACGATCAGCCGTGCGCAGAATGAGCGGCATCATACGCGAACAAAGCTGAATGCGCACCTTTGACTGGCTTCTGGGACGCATGACCCTTTTTTCGACACACATGAGCATGCCACCCTAGGCACTTGGCACTTGTTGAGAATCAGGATCTCGCGATGAAACCCGAAGCCCGCCTCGCCCAGTTGCTGATGGCCAGTGTGTTCCTGGTCATGGGTGGCTATCGCCTTTGGCAAGCCACGCATGGCGCGCCGATCGCCAATGGCGCCATGGTGTTCAGCGCCGTCGAATTCGTGATCGGCCTTGCACTGGCTTCCGGCTGGCGGCTGCGGATGGTTGCACTGCTGGCCGCCGCAGTGGTGCTGGTCGACGCGGTGCTATCGCACCCCTTCTGGAAGTTCGGCGGCGCCGAGCAGGCCAGCCAGTTGCTGCACTTCATGAAGAACGTCGGCGTCGCCGGCGGCCTGCTGTTGTTGTCGTCCGTCGTCACCGGCAGGCGCCGCTGAAACCGGGCTTGATACAGGGGTCGATGCACCCGGGTTTGCCTGGATGCACCCACCACGACTTTAGGCAGGTGACGCCGGCCGATGCATCGTGCAAGGTGGCACGGATACGTCCCACGGGAATTCCATATGCGCCTGTTGTCCCTCGCCTGCGCCCTCGCGCTGGGCAGCACTGCCCTCATTACCCAGGCCGCCACGCCGGCATCACCTGCCAGAACGACCGCCATCCAGGTGCCGGGCTCCGACGCCATCGTCAGCAAGACGCTGGCGAACGGCCTGAAGATCGTGGTGTGGCCAGATCACGACATCCCGAGCGCGAACTACTACACCTTCTACAAGGTCGGCAGCCGCAATGAGCACGCCGGCATTACTGGCTTAGCGCACTTCTTCGAACACATGATGTTCAACGGCACCAGCACCCGCAAACCCGGCGAGTTCGACCGCACCATGGAAGCTGCCGGCGGCAGCAACAACGCCAGCACCAGCAGCGACCTGACCATCTATACCGACTGGTTCCCGTCCAGCGCGATGGAGACGATCTTCGACCTGGAGGGCGACCGCATGGCCAACCTGTCGTTCGACCCCAAGGTGGTCGAAACCGAACGCGGCGTGGTCTACAGCGAGCGCCGCTCCAGCGTGGACAACGACAACTTCGGCAGCTTGATGGAGCAGATGCAGGCGGCCGCGTTCACCGCGCATCCGTACCAGATCCCGACCATCGGCTGGCCTTCCGATATCGAGCACTGGAAGCTGGATGACCTCAAGCAATTCTTCAAGACCTATTACGCGCCGAACAACGCCGTGCTGGTGGTCACCGGCGACGTTAACCCGACGCAGGTGTTCGCGCTGGCCGACAAGTACCTGGCGCCGCTGGCCAAACAGCCGGAGCCGTCCCCGATCACCACCATCGAGCCCGAGCAACACGGCGAACGCCGGTTGGTGGTCGAACGCGCCGATGCACAATCGCCGATCGTCGCCTATGCGTTCCATAGCGGGATGGGTGCGGGCGACAAGCGCTACCCGGCACTGGAACTGCTGACCACGATCCTTGCCCAGGGCGAGTCCTCGCGGCTCAACCAGCGCCTGGTCGAGCGCGAGCAGGCCGCGGTGCAGGCGGGTGCGTTCACCGACGCCGGCTTCGATCCGGGCCTTCTCTGGGTCTACGCGATGCTGCCTCCGGGCGGGGACGCGTCAAACGTCGAGGCCCTGCTCGATGACGAACTGGGCAAGGTTGCCCGCGATGGCATCACTGCCGCCGAACTCGACAAGGCACGCAACCTGAAAGCGTCTGCGTTCTGGCGCGGTATGGCCACCATCAATGGCAAAGCGCGCGCGCTGGGCACGTATGAAGTGTTCAACGGTGACTACCGCACGTTGTTTGAGGCGCCCGCCGCATACGAGGCAGTCACCGCCGCCGACGTGCAGGCGCTGGCCAAACAAATACTGCGCGTGCAGAACCGGACCACCGGCCTGCTGAAACCCGTCACCGCCGCACCCGTTGCAAGCAAGGAGGGAGCGAAATGAAATGGTTCCGCACTGTTTCCATCACCTTGATCGCCGCATTCGCGTTCTGCAATGTAAACGCCGGCGACATCCGCCTGCCTGATTACCAGTCCGTCACGCTGGATAACGGGGCGACCTTGCTGCTGATGCCGCGCAAGGACGTACCGCTGGTCGCCGTCTCGGTCGCCGTACGCGGTGGCGCGCTGGCCGATGCGCCCGGCAAGGAAGGCACGGCCGACCTGCTCGGCGAGCTGCTGTCGAAGGGCGCCGGCAATCGAAACGCGCTGGAGTTCGCACAGACCGTCGATGGTGCCGGCGGCAGCCTGGACTTCGGCAGTTCGCGCGAGGCGATCACCGCCAATGCGCAATTCCTGTCCAAGGACACCGGGCTGATGCTGTCGTTGTTGGCCGATGCGTTGCTGCGCCCGAACATGGACGCTGCCGAATTCGACAAGTTGCGCAAGCGCGCGATCGACGGCATCGCCAATGCCAAGGATTCCGACCCGCGCCAGCTGATCGGCATCTACACCAGCGGCTGGCTGTTCCGCGATCACCCTTACGGGCGCTCGACCGGCGGCGATGAAACCAGCCTGGCCACGATCTCGCTGGCCGACCTGCAGGCGTTTCGCCAGCAGCAGATGGGCGGCGACCGCCTGATCATCGCGATCGCCGGCGACTTCGATGCGAAGGCCGTGACCGCGCAGGTCAAGCAGGCCTTCGGTGGCTGGGACAAAGCCAAAGGCGCGTTGCCGAAGGTGGAGGCCAAGGCCCGCGAAACCGGCCGCCGCGTGCTGCTGGTGGACAAGCCCGGCGCGACCCAGACCTACTTCACGTTTGCCAACATTGGCAGCCGCCACGGCGATCCAGCGGAAGCCGCTCAGGACCTGGTGCAGACCGCGTTCGGCGGGCGCTTCACTTCGATGATCAACACCGAGCTGCGGATCAAGTCGGGCTTGAGCTATGGCGCCAACTCCCGGATCGAGCGCTCGCGCATGCCGGGTGCATCGACCATCAGCAGCTACACCAAGACCGAATCGACCAAGGCCGCGATCGACCTCGCCCTGGTCACGCTGGACCGCCTGCACAGCGACGGCCTGGACGGGACCACGCTGACTTCGGCAAAAAACTACATCGCCGGGCAGTTCGCGCCCGACCTCGAAACCGCGCCTCAGCTGGCACGCACGCTGGTCGAACTCGCCCTGTATGGCGATGACCGCGACGCGATCGACGGCTACCTCGGCAGGGTCACGGCCGCCACGCCGGCGCAGATCGCCGACGCGCGCGCGGTGTTCGCACCGAGCCAGGACCAGGTGCTGGTCGTCATCGGCGATGCCTCGAAGGTCCGCGACGTCGTCAAGGCCTATGGCCCGATGACCGAAATGAAGATCACCGACCCGCGATTCAGCCCGGCGCGCTGAGCGGCTACGGTCATTTTCACGCGTGCCGGGGTGACCTCCGGCACCCGCCGTAACCTGGCTGAACGGCTACAGTATTCTGTTGCCGCTCACCCGTGCGTCGCATGTTGTTCATCCTTTCCCATCACTGGAGCCGCATTCCGTGAAGACACCCACCACCCTGCTGTTGTCGCTTGCCATCGCCACTGCTCTTTCCGCCTGCAACGGCGACAAGCCGGATGCGGCTGTCGCGGAAACTTCCCCGGTGCAAGCGACCACGCCGAAGGCCGAGTTGCCGCCGCTGGCGGGGTTCAACATCGCCGACCTCGATACCAGCAAGAACGCCTGCACCAATCTCGCCGACTTCGTGAACAGCAAGTGGCTGGCCGCCAACCCCGTCCCGGGTGACAAGACCAGCTGGGGCAGTTTCGAAATGCTGGATGAGCGCTCGCAGGCTGCCAGCAAGGCCCTGGTCGAAACGGCCATGGCCAAGCCGGATGCCGGCGGCATTGAAAAGCTGGTCGGCGACATCTACGCCACCGGCATGGACGAG
>JBBSTP010000204.1:0-3990 GCA_038235795.1 Lysobacterales bacterium
CATCGCTTCCCAACCGCCAAGTGCTTCCTTCCACGCCACCAGTGTTTCCGGCGACTGCGGGTTGTCGCGGTAGTCCACGAATTCGTGGGCGACACCAAAGCGGTCAAGCCACTTGCGCGCCTTCCGACAGGTGTCGCAGTTCGCGAGGCCATAGAGCGCGTTCGTCATGATTCGAGAACTCCATAAGGTGCGGGCGGGTGTCCAGTTCGCGACCTTCGGCGGCATGGATGCCGCCGATGAGCCTACATGGGTGAGGCAAGCGTTTGCGAAGCATCGCTTCGCGCGCAGCCGAACGCTCGCGATCTGCGATCGCGGGCCGGCCCCGTGCAACGGGTACTTGCGGCGTGTCGCGCACTGGTCGCCGCAACTGCGCCAACTACGCCAATCCGCACATCATTCCGCCAACCCCCGTAGCAGTTCGTTCACTGAGGTCTTGCTACGCGTTCTCGCATCAACCTGCTTGACGATCACCGCGCAATAAAGCGAATGCGAACCATCCTTCGACGGCAACTGCCCGGACACCACAACGCTGTACGGCGGCACCGAACCATAGCTGACTTCGCCCGTGGCGCGGTTGTACACACGCGTGCTCTGGCCCAGGAACACACCCATCCCGATCACGCTGTGATGGCCAACCACGAAGCCTTCCACCACTTCCGATCGCGCGCCAATGAAGCAATGGTCTTCGATGATCGTCGGGGTTGCCTGCAACGGTTCAAGCACGCCGCCGATGCCCGCGCCGCCAGACAGATGGCAGTGCTTGCCGATCTGCGCGCAGCTGCCGACCGTGGCCCAGGTATCGACCATCGTGCCCTCACCGACATGCGCACCGATGTTGACGAAGCTCGGCATCAGCACCACGTCCTTGCCAACGTGGCTACCGCTGCGCACGATCGCGCCGGGCACCACGCGCACGCCAAGCTTGCGGAACGCAGCCTCGTCGAAGTCCGCGAACCGCGCCGGTACTTTGTCCCACGATGGCGCGGGATAGCCTTCCACCAACTCCATCTCCGAGGTGCGGAAGTACAGCAGGACCGCCTTCTTCAGCCATTCGTTGACCTGCCAGCCGCCGTTTCCATCGGGCTCGGCCACGCGTAGCCAGCCATTTTCCAGTCCTGCAATCGCGCGGTCCACCGCCGGACGCGTCGAACCCTCGATCTCCTCAAGCGTCAGCATCGCTCGCCGTTCCCAGGCGCTGTCGATGATGAAACGGAGTTCCTTCGCTTCGGCCAGGCGCGCAGCGGCCAGCTTCGACAGCGGGCGCTTGTCGACCTCTTTCTTCGTCGTTTTCACCGCCTTCGCAGGATGCTTCGACGTGGGCTTGGCGGTGCTCATTGCGGTTCTCCGTCGAGTGCCGCCAGCAGCGCATCGCGCAATACCTGGCGTTGGTGATCGTCGTGCAACGGGCGCTCGCGCTCGTCGCTGATCTGGAACATGTCCTCGGCGCGTGCGCCGAACGTGGCGATGCGCGCATCGTGCACGCGCAGGCGTTGGGCGCGCAGCACCCGACTGACGTTCGCCAACAAACCGGGCCGGTCGGTGCACACCAGGCTGAGCAGGGTGCGGCCGTTCTCGGCATCGGCGAATTCAACTTGCGGCAAAATCCGGAAATGGCGCAGGTGCCGCGGCTGGGCGCGCTTTGCGGGACGAATACTGTCGAGCTCACCGGCGGCAAGTGAATCGTGCAGGCGTTGCTCGACATGGTCGGCTTGAACCACGCGCTGGCCCTCCGCCGGAATCACTTCGAAGCTGTCCACAACGCTGCCGTGTGGTCCGTCGAGCAACCGCGCCTGCTGGATCGCAAGACCCAGTCGGTCCAGCGTGGCAACGATCGCCGCGAACAGGCCGTCGCGATCCGGCGAACGCACGAAGATCTCCAGTGCGCCGGCCTGTGCGCCGTGTTGGACACCAAGCGGGCGCGCGGCGACGCGCAGGTCGCCCGGCGCCAGCTCGCGCAATTGTTGCGCCTGCCACGCCAACGCATCCGGCCGCCCGCGCAGGAAGCACTCGGGTGGCAGTTCATCGAACAGGTCTTCGATTTCCAGTGGGCCAATGCCAGCCTGATCCAGCAAGGCGGCGGTGGCCGCATGGTTTTCGGCAATGCGCTCCGTCGCCCGCACCGGATGCTCCAGGCCACGCCGCAACGCAAGCCGCGTGGCGGTGTACAGATCCGCTAGCAAGCGGTCCTTCCATCCATTCCACAACTTCGGCGAGGTACCGGCGATGTCGGCGCAGGTCAGCAGGTACAGCAGGTCCAGGCGCTCACGATCCGCAACCTTCATCGCGAAGCGATGGATCACCGCCGGATCGCCGATGTCCTGCTTCTGCGCGGTCACGGACATCAGCAGGTGGATTTCCACCAGCCATGCAACCAGCGCGGTCTCGCCATCGGGCAAACCATGCGCGACGCAGAATTCACCCGCATCCACCGCACCAAGTTGCGAATGATCGCCGCCGCGGCCCTTGGCGATGTCATGAAACAGACCTGCCAACAGCAGCAATTCCGGCTTGCGCAGGCGTGGCCACACTTCATGCGCGATGGCGAAGCGCTCGTCGGCTTCGCCACTGGCGAAACGGCCCATGTTGTGCAGCACCATCAGCGTGTGCTGGTCGACGGTATACACGTGGAACAGGTCGAACTGCATGCGCCCGGTGACCTGCGAAAACGCCGGGATCCAGCGGCCCAGCACACCCAGCCGCGCCAGCCTTTTTAGCGTCTCCACCGGCTGCGGTCCGCGCAACAATGCCATGAAGCCGTTGCGCGAATCGATATCCACCGCATCAAATGCCGGTAACCCGGGCAACGACTCGGCCAAGGCGCGGGCCGTGCGTGAATGCAGGCCACGTGCCTCAGGCGTCGCCGCCCAGATCGCGAACAGCGCGAATACGGCATTGATGGAGGCGCGCGGCCAGCCGGTTTCGTCGTCGCATGCCGCAAGATAGCCATGGCGAAGCTCGAAGCCGCCGGATAGCGGCACGGGTTGGGCATCACCTTCCAGGGTTTCCTCGAAGCGCTGCAACAGGCGTTCGCTGATCCTCGAGATCAACGCGGCGGCGCGATAGAAGCCTTGCATCATCTGCTCGACCGCAAGGCTGCCCTCGATATCGACGAAGCCGAGCCGCTCTGCGAGTGCCTTCTGATAATCGAAGCGCAGCCGCTCCTCGCGCTTGCGCGCCACCAGATGGAGACCCCAGCGCAGGCGCGACACCTCGCGGCGCGCGCGCACCACGGTCTCGTATTCGTCGGCGCCAAGTTGGCCGAGCGCGACCAGCGATTCCAGGTCTCGGGTCCCCGCCAGGCGCATCGCCATCCAGCGCAGGGTCTGGATGTCACGCAAGCCACCCGGGCCCTCCTTGAGGTTGGGTTCGAGGTTATCGCTGGTGTCGCCGAAACGCGCGTGACGTTGGCGCAGTTCCTCGCGCTTGGCCTGGAAATAATCGTGCGGCGGCCAGATGCGGTCCGGGGCGATCGCCGCAGCGAGTTCAGCCCGGTCGTTCTCCGACGCCGCCAATGCGCGCGCTTCCAGCAGCGCCGTCATCACTGTCACGTCGTCAGCGGCCGATTGCGTGCACTGGGCCAGCGAGCGCACCGCGTGACCGAGCGGCAAACCGGCATCCCACAGCAGGGCGAACAGGCACGCCAGCGATTCGGCGTTCGCAGCCTGCACCGGGTCATCCGCGACCACCAGCAGATCGACGTCGGAACCGGGATACAACTCACCGCGGCCATAACCGCCCACCGCGAACAGGCTCATCGGCACATCCGGATGGATGCAGCGGCGCCACGCCTCGCGCACCAAGGCGTCGATGCCCGACGCTCGCCGCGTAGTCAGCTCATCGATGTCATCGCCGCGGTCGAAGCGCTGGGCCAGCGAGGCGTCCACCTGCGCCAGCATTTCGCGCGCCTGCAGCGCCCACGAACTGTCCTGGAGCGGGGACGGGTCGGCTTGCGGCAGGTTCATCGCATCCGGCTCACAGGTCGTTGTCGTC
>JBBSTP010000205.1:0-3982 GCA_038235795.1 Lysobacterales bacterium
CCACCCTGCGCCAGGTCGAGCTGCTGGTGGATGGCGCCGCGACCTATGACGCATTGATCACCGCGGTGCAAGGCGCTCGCGAACATGTGCACCTGGAGTACTACATCTACCAGCCGGACCGCACCGGCTGCGCCCTGCGCGATGCCCTGGTCGAACGCGCAAGCGCCGGCGTCAAGGTGCGCCTGCTGCTGGACGCGGTGGGCAGTTCGAAGACCCCGTCTTCGTTCTTCCGCGCGTTGACCGACGCCGGTGGCGAATTGAGTTGGTTCCATCCAATGAAATTCGGTCGGGTCTGGGAACGCCCATGGGTAAACCTGCGCACCCATCGCAAGATCGTGGTGATCGACGGCCAGATCGGATTTGCCGGCGGCATCAACATCACCGACGATGAAAACGAGCGCCTGCGCGACGATGCCTACCGCGACTTGCACCTGCGCATAGAAGGCGATGCCGTGCGCGGCTTGCAGACGGTGTTCGTCGAGGACTGGGCCTACGCGACAGGCAAGCGCGAATTCCTCGGCGAGCTGGCCAAGTCCATGCCGAAGCCGGGCGCCGGGCCCGTTGCCACGCAAGTCATCCCGTCCGGGCCGGACACGGAATGGGAGGCGATCCATCGCCTGCACGTGGGCGCGATCCACGCCGCAACGCACCGCGTGTGGCTGCTCACCCCGTATTTCGTGCCTGGCGAGGCGGCGATGATGGCGCTGACCTCGGCGGCCTTCGCCGGCGTCGATGTCCGCCTGATCGTGCCCAAGATGAGTGATTCGCGGCTGGTGACCCATGCCGCCCGCTCATACTTCGACACCCTGCTGGCGGCGGGGGTGAAGGTTTACGAATACGGCCCGAGGATGCTGCACACCAAGGCGATCCTGATCGACGACGACATGTGCATCATCGGCAGCGCCAATTTCGATTCGCGCAGTTTCCGCCTGAACTTCGAGATTTGCCTGCTCTTCCACGATGCAGGCGTCGCGGCGACCTTGGCCAAGCTGATCGAAGGCGAGTTCGCGCACGCGCCACGCGTCCGCGACGACCGCGAACGTCCGCTGTGGCGCGCACGCCTGCCGGAAGCCTTCGCACGGTTGCTGTCGCCGCTGCTGTAGCGCGATCAGGACGCCCCAGCGGCGGCGCCGCGGCGTAAACTCCACGCAGTCCCACACGGAGCCACTGGCATGCATTGGCTGTTTCTCCTGTTCGCTGTGGCCGCGTTGGCGGTGGCGATGAAAACCGCGTCCAGCGGCCTGATGGTGCTGTGCCTGATCGCGGCGCTGGTCCTGTTGGTCTTGTGGCTGGCCGGGCTGTATTCGGCGCGAATGGCCGGGCGCGGCCGCGATGTCTCGGCCATGATCGACCCGGCTGAACTGCGCCGCCTGCGCGAGCAGGCTGAAGCGCGAAAGGCTGCCGCAGGCCTGCCGCCCGACGCCTCGTCGCATTGACCACGCTCAGCGTCAATCTCAACAAAATCGCGGTCCTGCGCAATTCGCGCGGCGGCTTGTTGCCGGACGTGGTGCAAGCGGGCCAGGTTTGCCTGGATGCCGGCGCTGATGGCTTAACGGTGCATCCGCGACCAGACGCGCGCCACATCCGCGCGCAGGACGTGTCGATGCTAGCCGCGCTGTGCAACGATCGCGGCGTCGAACTGAACATCGAGGGCAACCCGTTCGCGCCACCGCGCGCCGGCTACCCCGGGTTGCTGGTGCTATGCCAGGCCGCTCGCCCCGCCCAGGTCACGTTGGTGCCAGATGGCGATGGCCAGCTCACTTCCGATCATGGTTTCGATTTCAACTGTGATGGCCACGCGCTGCGTCCGCTGATAGCGGCGTACAAGGCACTTGGCTGCCGGCTCAGCGTCTTTGTGGATGTCGGTGATCCAGATGTTGCACGCGCGTCCGATGTCGGCGCCGACCGGGTCGAGTTGTATACCGGGCCCTATGCGGAAGCCTTTGTTTCGGGCGATGCCGCCGCGGCGCTTGCATCCGCCGCCGACACGGCGCGAATTGCGCAGGCCGCAGGACTGGCGGTCAATGCCGGCCACGATCTCGACCAGGCCAACCTCGGGGCGTTTCTTTCGACTGTCCCAGGCGTCCGCGAAATCTCGATCGGCCACGCGCTGATCGGGGAAGCCCTGTATGCCGGGCTTGGGGCGACGGTACGTGCGTACCGCCGCATCATAGACAGGAACGCAACGGCCTGAGCGCAGTGCTGGCGCGTGCCGGATACCGTCTCCAGCCGTCCCATGAAAAACGCCGCCCTCGCAGGCAGCGTTCGAATTCACGGGTGAGCGCACCCGGCACATTACCCAGACAGCCGGGCCGTCAGTTCTGGACGAAACCGATCTTCACCATTTCGGCATTCTTCGCCGCGGTCAGGACCTTGGCCAATGTGCCGTATTCGGCGTTGTCGTTGGTGTCGATCTGGAGCTCCGGCTGGTTGGTCGGGTCGCGCTCGACCTCATTCTTCATCATCGTCTCGAGTGCGGAGACCGGTGTCGGCGTGTCATTCCATGACACCTGGCCCGATTGGTCAATACGCAACTTGATCGGCTCCGGCGGGTCTTTCGGATTGTCTGGTGGGGTCTCGGTTTTCTGTGGCAGATCGACGTCGACCGGGATCGACTGGATCGGCATGGTCACCATGAAGATGATCAACAGCACCAGTAGCACGTCGACAAGCGGCGTGACGTTGATATCGGATATCGCACCGCCGGATCCACTGGAAGCAAACGCCATGACAGGTTCTCCTTACTGGCCTTTTTTGGGCGGCGTGGTGATGAAGCCGATCTTGGCGATGCCCTGTGCCTGGGCAACCTTGACCATGTCGCTGACCAGACGGTACGGAGTGGTCTTGTCAGCGCGGATCTGTACCGGAGGTTGCGGGGTCTTCTGCGCTTCAACCGAAAGCTTGCTTTCGATGAACTGGCGGGTTGCCGGTTCATCGTTCCAGAAAAGTGCACCCGCTTCGGTCACCGAAATGGTGACCGGTGGCGACTTCGGTGCCTCCGGCTTGAGGGCGAGCACCGCTTCGGGCAGCTTCACCTTGACCTTGTGGTTCATCAGCGGCGTGGTGATCATGAAAATGATCAGCAGCACCAACATCACGTCCACCAGGGGCGTGACGTTGATTTCGGCCATTGGACCGCCGCTATCGTTACCGGAACTGAAGGACATGGTGGGGCTCCGTCAAGGCAGTCGTGCGATCAACGCTTGCCGTCCAGCTCGCCGACGCGCGAGCCGGTGGCGAAGAAGTCGTGCAGGTCGTGCGCGAAGGTGTCGAACTTGCTGTTGGTGACCCGATTCAGGCGGACGTAGAAGTTGTACGCCAGCACTGCAGGGATCGCCACGAACAGACCGATCGCGGTCATGATCAGTGCCTCGCCCACCGGGCCGGCCACCGCACCAATCGATGCGTCGCCGGAAGAACCAATGGCGATCAGCGCGTGGTAGATGCCCCACACGGTACCCAGCAGGCCAACGAACGGCGCGGTGGAACCGACGGTCGCGAGCACCGTCAGGCCGCTTTCAAGGCGCATCGATTCACGGGTCACGGCCTGGCGCAGCGCGCGATCGACGAACTCGGAGCGGTTGAGCGACTCGGTCAGACGGGAGCCGTCGTTGCGCTGATGGTGTGCGGCGGCCTGCGCAGCATCCAGGGCGATCTTGGAGAACGGCTCTGACTTCGGCTGCTCTTCCATGAAGCGGATCGCATCTTGCGCGTTCGTGGTTTCCCAGAACGTGCCGGTAACGCGGTCGGCGCGCCCACGCAGACGCATGTTCTTGAGGAAGTTGATGATGATCCAGTACCAGGACATCACCGACATGACGACCAGGGTGATCAATACCACCCAGCCGACAACGTCGAAGTTCTGGACAAGGGATTCGAAACCCATCTGCTGCAGCGCGGCGGCGTTGTTGCCTCCGGCGGCGTCAGGGGCGACAGCAGTCGATTCGAGGAACATGCGCTTACCTTTGAATGTCGTGGAAGG
>JBBSTP010000206.1:0-3973 GCA_038235795.1 Lysobacterales bacterium
CGACTTGAGCAACGTACCGTTTCCGCGGAAGAGTCCGCAGACCCTGTCCGATGATGGTGATGCCCTGCATTTCTGCACGACCTGCGCGTTTTCGCAGGCTTGCCTGAATGAGGGCATGGACAAGGCAGCACTGATGGATCTGCATGTGCTGGTCGAGCACGTCGGCCCACTTCATGCGGGCGAACATATTTTTCGTGAAGGTGATCCGTTCGAGGCGATTGCCGCAGTGCGCGCCGGCACCGTCAAGACCTACGTGGTGGATCGCGAGGGCCACGAGCACGTACTGGGCTTCCATTTACCCGGTGAAGTGATCGGCTTGAACGCGATCGATGGCGACACCTATCCATGCAACGCAGTGGCACTGGACACGGTGATGCTGTGCCGGTTCTCGTTCCCGAAGATCGCGATGTTGGCCAGCCGACTTCCGGGCCTGCAGAAACAGCTGTTCCGCCTGCTCAGCCGCGACATTGGCAGCGCCGCGCAGCTGGCCGGCGACTGGTCGGCGGACCAACGGCTGGCCGCGTTCCTGGTCGGGATGTCCCGACGACTGGCCGCGCGTGGTTTTTCGCCGGACCGTTTCCAGCTGACCATGCCGCGCACCGACATCGCCAATTACCTGCGATTGGCGCCGGAAACGGTCAGCCGGGTTCTCAAGCGCTTGCAGGACGATGGCCTGTTGCAAGTCGAGCGGCGCGAGGTGGAACTGCTCGACCGCAAACCACTTGAAGCGCTGGCAGCACCCGTGTTGCGGGACTGATTCCCGCGGATCAGCTGGCTCCCCGCTTGGTGGGTCATCAGCATCACTTGACCTGCGTCATGGCGACAAGTGCCGCGCGTGCCGAAGATGCACCGTCCGCACTGGAGATCGTTCATGAGTAGCACCCGAAAGCTGTGGTTGGCCTTGGCCGCCCTCCTCCTGGTCTCATTTTCCGTGCTGTTGTGGGCAGGAAGCGAGATTTTCCGCGCCGCGCCGCCAATGCCGGAAAAAGTGCTGGCCGAAGACGGCAGCGTGATCTACACCCGCGCCGACATCGAGCAAGGCCGTCAGGTCTGGCAATCGATCGGCGGCATGCAGCTTGGGTCGATCTGGGGTCACGGCGCATATGTCGCCCCGGACTGGAGCGCGGACTGGCTGCATCGCGAAGCCACCGACGTGCTGGATATCTGGGCGCGTCGCGATGGCGGCATGGCGACATATGCCGACCTGCCCGCCGAGGAGCAGGGCGCATTGCGCGGCCGCCTGCAGGCGATGATGCGGACCAATACCTTTGATCCGAAAACCGGCACGATCACCCTGACCCGGGATCGCGTCGCCGCGCTGTCGAATGTCGCCGCGCATTACGAAAGCCTGTTCGGCAACGACCCGTCCACGCTCGAGCTGCGTGAAGCCTATGCAATGAAGCAGGGCACGGTCGCCACCGCAGAACACCGACGCGCGCTGACCGCGTTCTTCTGGTGGACCGCATGGGCGGCGACCACCGAGCGCGCGAGCGATGGCGAGACGCTGGTCCCGGCCAAGGACGGCATCGCCAACAAGAAGGTGACCTACACCAATAATTGGCCGAGCGAGCCGATGGTCGGCAACACACCACCGCCGGCACTGTGGGTGTGGTCGGCCTTCAGCGTGCTGTTCCTGATCGCCGGCATCGCAATCCTTGGCTGGCATTACGCGGTCACCCACGGACGCGGCGAGGAGACGCACACGATTCCGGCATCGGATCCGTTCGCGCTCCTGAAAATTACCCCGTCGATGCGCGCAACCGCGAAGTATTTCTGGGTGGTCCTGGCGCTGTTCATTGCTCAGATCCTGCTCGGCGCCATCACCGCGCACTTCCAGGTCGAGGGCCAGGAGGCTTACGGATTTGCGCTGTCGGACTACCTGCCGTATTCGCTTGCCCGAACTTGGCACACCCAGCTGGCGGTGCTCTGGATCGCCACCGCCTGGCTGGCGACCGGCTTGTACATCGGGCCCGCATTATCCGGGCATGAACCCAAATACCAGCGTTTCGGGGTGAATTTCCTGTTCGTCTCGCTGCTGCTGATCGTCGTCGGCGGGTTTATCGGGCAATGGCTCGCGGTGATCCAGATCCTGCCGCTGGAACACAACTTCTGGTTCGGCCACCAGGGCTGGGAATACGCCGATATGGGCCGCTTCTGGCAGTGGTATTTGTTCATCGGGCTGCTGCTGTGGGTGACGCTGGTCGGGCGCTCGCTGTGGCCGATCCTGCGCGGCCCTGCCAGCGATTCGAAATCGATCATCGGCCTGCTGTTCATGTCGACGGTCGCGATCGGCCTGTTCTACGGCGCGGCCCTGATGTGGGGCGAACACACCCATATCTCCGAAGTCGAGTACTGGCGCTGGTGGCTGGTGCACCTGTGGGTCGAGGGCTTCTTCGAAGTATTCGCAACCGCGGTGATGGCGTTGATCTTCACCCGCCTGGGCCTGATCAGGACCTCGACCGCCAATATCGCGGTGCTGTTTTCGACCATCATTTTCATGGCGGGTGGCGTGCTGGGCACCTTGCACCACCTGTACTTCGTCGGCACGCCGATCGCGGTCGTGGCGCTGGGCGCGAGCTTCAGTGCGTTGGAAGTGGTGCCGCTGGCCTACCTGGGTTTCGAGGCGTACCACACCTGGAAACTCGGCAAGGTCACGCCGTGGATGGCGCGTTACCGCTGGCCGGTGATGTTCTTCATCGCGGTGTCGTTCTGGAACCTGGTCGGCGCCGGACTGTTCGGCTTCCTCATCAATCCGCCGCTATCGCTTTATTACATGCAAGGGCTCAACCTCACCGCCCTGCATGCCCATACCGCGCTGTTCGGTGTCTACGGCATGCTCGGTATCGCGCTGGTGCTGTTCTGCCTGCGCGGCTTGCGCGGACAGATGGTCTGGGACACGCGCGCACTTAAAGTCTCGTTCTGGAGCCTCAACATCGGCCTGGCGCTGATGGGCGTACTGACACTGTTGCCGCTGGGCACGATGCAGCTGCTGGCCGCGATCGAGCATGGATACTGGTACGCGCGTTCGGCCGAGTTCATGCAGAAGCCCATCGTGGAACTGTTGATCTGGATGCGCATGCCGGGCGACATCCTCTTCAGCATCGGGGCGCTGGCGCTGTGCTGGTTCGTGTTCCGGCTGTGGGTCGCGCCGCGCCGCGAAAGCGCGCTTGCTGGCGAGACCCAAACACGCCGCTGATCGGACACAACGACCGATGTAGCAGGACGCCGGTTAAGTTAGATTGATATCGATGCCCTGGGTGTTGCCCCGACAAATCCCGGCCATGCCGGGGTTTGTCGTCGAGGAGACCTGATCTGGATCAATGCCAACGCATCGCCCCGGCCTGAGAATGATTCGCATGGACACGACCCCCAACCGGCTTCCTGTTTCACCCGGCGCCTCGTTACAGCAACTTGCGAATGCACCGCACCGGCTGATGTTCTTCATCGGCGCCAGCAACCTGCTGCTGGCGATGCTGTGGTGGGCGGCGTGGCTTGTCTCGACACGCTGGCAGCTTTTTGCGCTGGCGCAGCCCTCGCCGTACGCGGGCTGGCTGCATGCGTTCGTCATGCAGTACCAGATGCTGCCGAGCTTCATGTTCGGCTTCCTGCTCACGACATTTCCACGCTGGATGGGCCTGCCGGACATCCCGCGCTGGCGCTACCTGCCGGTCGGCATCGGCATGTTCGGCGGCCAACTGGCGACCTTGCTTGGCGCGCTGGGCTTCGAAGCGGGCATGGTGGTCGGCTACTGGATGACGCTGGCCGGCTGGATCGCCGGACTGGCCACGCTGGCGCCGCACCTGTGGCGCGAACGCGGTACGACCTGGCATGCGCGTTCATGCTTCGCTGCACTCAGCCTGGGATTGCTTGGCTTGCTGGCTTGGGGCGCAGTGTTGCTGGGCGCATCGCCGGCGTATGCGTTCGCCAGCATCAAGATCGGCACCTTCGGCCTGATCCTGCCGATCTACGTGAC
>JBBSTP010000207.1:0-3938 GCA_038235795.1 Lysobacterales bacterium
ATGCCCCAGTACTGGCGCGCGATTGCGTCGAAATCACTGGAACCTGACCCTGAACTGTTTGCCATACGTCCTCCGCGGTTGCTCGCATGCTAACAATGCGAATGTTGCATTGACATAACGACGCGACAAACCGCCTGCCAGACCCGCCTTCAAGGCGCGACGTTCAAGGCGCGACGTTCAAGGCGCGACGTTCAAGGCTTCCAAGTGTGGCCGTTCAAGGCTTGGGAATGTGCAGGGTCTTGCTGATCATCAGCGAGCCGGAGAGCGCATACACCAGCACCAGCGGGTGCAGCTGCCACGGCCCCAGCTTGATCATTCCGAACCACAGCGCCTGGCCGATGTTGCCGCTGTACGCGGCGGCGAACAGCAGGCCGACGATGACCACGCTGGTCGGGATTGGGGTGCCCTCGAAATAGCGCACCTTGCCTTCGTCGCCGGAAAGTTGCTCGGCAGTGACGTTGTAACGCGCCAGGCGGCTGACACCGCAACCAACGAAGTAGCTCAGCACGATCCAGTCCCAACCGCCTTGCAGTCCGCAGGCATAGCCAAGCGCCGCGGGCGCGACGCCAAACGAGATCACGTCGGACAGGGAATCAAGTTCGCGGCCCAGGGTCGAGGCGACTTTGCGCCAGCGCGCGATCTTGCCGTCAAACGCATCAAACACGAACGCGATCGGGATCAACGCCATTCCGATGATGAGGTCCTGCACGATGCCTTCCTGCAGGAAGCGCATCGACGCGAAGATCGCGCCGGTGCCGCAGAACGCATTGGCGAGGGTGAACCAGTCGGCGAGATGGAACTCGCGCAGCATCGAAAAATGGCGCTTGGTCACGGCGTAGCTCCCAGGAGATCTGCCCCAGACTGCCAAACAATGCGGGACGCTGGCAAGCGACGCCGACCTCTGCCACCGATGCGGGGGCGTCAGCGCGGCATGGCCAGGTTGTCGGCGGTCAGCGGCTTGCCCATGCGCGGCACGGTGGGAATGACCGCGTCGGCTGGCAGTGCGCCCTTGCCGTCGAGGTAGGCATCGACCCGGTCCAGCGCGGCGTACATATACGGCAACAGCGGCACATAGATCGCGCCGTACTGCGGGAAGCCGAGGAAGGCGTCAAAGTGCTGCGCGTTGCGGACCTGCCAGTAGCGCACGTCGCGCCCTGCGGCTTTCGCCATGGCCACATACGGGACGCTGGTGAATGCCGGCGGCACCAGGCCATCGTCAATGCCGTGGATCACCACCACCGGCAGGCCAGCGCGCGGCGGCCGGGCGGTGATTTCGGCAATACCCTTGCGTACACGCTGCGCATCGGCGCCATCGCCTGACCACAGCGCCCGCAGGCACGCCAGGCCGGTCAGGCCGATGTCCGTCAACGGCTGCGGATCGACGATTCCCACGCCCGCTCCCGGCGGAATGCCGCTGGCATCGCTCGCCCAGGCCGCGCGTTCGGCCGCTGTCGCGGCGCGCGGGGTGAGGTCCGGATTCATTGCAGTGAAGCGATAGCCGCACGGATGCGCGTCATGCGGATAGCGGCCATAGGCCGATGCATAGGTCACCGCGACCGCGCGCCACAGGTCGAAGGCGACGCTGATCGAACCCGCGCGCAGGGCGGCGTCGGTCCAGCCGCCAGCATGCAACTTGGCCAAGGCGTCCTTCTGTTGCGCATCGAAATCCGCGCCGGCCAGCATGCCGCGTACGGCGAGTGCCGCGCACTTGGCCTCCAGGCCGGGCATCGCCGGGATTCCCAGTTGCGGCAACGCGCACGGCATCAGCAACGCGGCTTCGGTGCCGTAGTCGAGCAGATTGCGTGCGCCTTGGCCCGCGGCCAGCACATTGGGTTCGCCGGCGACCACGGCGTCCAGCCAGCCGCTATCAGCACCGCTGTCTTCAAGCTCCGCTGCGCGCAACACCGCACCGCCACCGTTGGAGACGCCCACGGCAATAACCCGTGTGTTGTCGTAAGTGAAAGGCGCCTGCTCCGGCAAGGCTTCATTGAGCGTGGCCAGCGCGAAGTCCGCGGCCTGCTTCACGTGCCGGCCCCAGTCGGCTTCCGGGTTGTCGCGCGAATGCGCGTGCTTGAACGCCACGCCCGGCCCGCTTGTGACCGACGGCGTGAACGCAAGCCCGGAGTTCGCACCCGCCGCCGCAACCTGCCCCGCAGCATTGACGCCCGCGCCGGCATCGAGATCGAAATAGTCGGTGCCATTGCCCTTGTCGGTGTAAGCGACAGCGCAGCCCTTTGGCAATCCCCATGCCCCAGCGACCGCGATCGCGCCGTATACCCCGCGCGAACCGGAAGACGCCGACACCACCACGCAGCGCCTGCTGGGATTGAAGTCGTCCGGTAACTGCAGCATCACCCGATGCGGCTGGCTGGCGCCCGGCAGTTGCGCATACGCCGTGAACTCGCGGCCGGGCACGCGGGGCAACGCGCCGTACACATCTCCGAACCCACCACCTGGTGTCAGGTCGGCGATCCCGCGCCAATTGCTCCACAACGCGCGCCGGCGCAGTTCATCCGGCGTCGGGTGCTCGGCATCGGCCAACGCAGGCGCGGCCACCGCGCGCAGGCCTTCAAGGCCCAGGCCGCCGCTGAGCAGGTCGTCGCTGCCGCGGTGCTCGGTCGAGCGCTCCTGGCTGAACATCGATGTCGCTCCGCTGTGGGTTGAGGTCAAGGCGCAGGCAGCCAACAACGCTGCCACGGCGATACCGGCGCCGGCTCTGGACATGGTGATGCGCAAGATAGTCATATGCCGACCATAGCGCGGCGGTCTTCGCCTCGCATCGTACTTTCGTACGAGATCCAGCCACGCCATCCACGCGCCCGGCCTGTTAGCGTATGCAGTCGATGATGCACGGCAGCATGCGCTGCACCGGAGTCACTGTAATGAGCGACAGGTTTCTCAAAGGCCGCACCGCGCTGGTCACCGGCAGCACGTCGGGCATTGGCTTGGCGATCGCCTCGGCCTTGGCCGCCGCTGGCGCGAAAGTCGCGATCAACGGGCTGGGCAGTCCGGAACAGATCGCCGCGGCACTGGCCGAAGTCGATGCAGCAGGCGATGGCGACACCCGCTATTTCGACGCCAACCTGCGCGACCCCGCGGCCATCGACACCATGATGACGCAGTTGGCGCAATGGTCGTCGGCCGACATCCTGGTCAACAACGCCGGGATCCAGCACGCGGTATCGATCGCGGAGATGCCGCCGGAGAAATGGGACGCGATCATCGCGATCAACCTCGGCGCGGCGTTCCACACCATGCGCGCCGCACTGCCCGGCATGGCCGAACGCGGTTATGGTCGCGTCGTCAACATCGCCTCGGTGCACGGCCTGGTCGCATCGGCCAACAAGGCGCCGTATGTGGCCAGCAAGTTTGGACTGGTCGGATTGAGCAAGGTGGCCGCGCTTGAATACGCCGCGCAGGGCTCGCGCGAGTCGGGCGGCATCACCGTCAACTGCATCTGCCCCGGCTGGGTCGAAACGCCATTGATCGAACCGCAAATACAAGCGCGTCGCGATGGCGGCAGCCGCGACGACGGCGTGCGCTCGCTGCTGTCTGAAAAACAGCCCAGCCTGCGCATGACCCTGCCCGCGGAGATTGCCGCGCTCGCGCTGTTCCTGTGCCGGCGCGAAGCGCACAACATCACCGGCGCGTCGCTGCCGGTCGATGGCGGCTGGACTGCGCAATGAAACTGTCCATTTGTAAGTCATGCCTTCACTGCTGATCGCCGACGACCATCCACTGTTCCGTGCCGCATTGCGGCAGGCGGCACGTGACGCATTGAACGAGGTCGAGTTGTTCGAGGCCGACAGCCTGCACGCGGTACTGGCGACGCTGGATGCGCAGCCTCAGATAGACCTGGTCCTGCTGGACCTGCACATGCCGGGTAACCACGGCCTTGCAGGCCTCGCCGCGGTGCGCGCGCAATATCCGGGCGTGGC
>JBBSTP010000208.1:0-3937 GCA_038235795.1 Lysobacterales bacterium
AGGGGCCGTCAATGTCACACGCTTCAAGGGCCTTGGCGAAATGAACCCGCAGCAGCTGCGCGAATCGACCATGCACACGGATACCCGCCGGCTGGTGCAGCTGACCGTGGACGACGACGCCGGAACCCGCGCGCTGATGGACATGCTGCTGGCCAAGAAACGCGCCGGCGACCGCAAGGCCTGGCTGGAATTGAAGGGAGATCTGGCCACACTCGAAGTCTGAGAGTTCAGGTTTGATCAGCGCAGGGTCGCGCGCAGCAACACCCGAAGCAGTGTCTGCAGCTCGGCTGCCTTGTCGTCGTCGTAGGCGAACGTCGTCTCATCCATGTAGGTGCGCTGGCTGATCTCGAGCTGCACGGCGTCGATGCCGTTGGCCGGATTGCCGTAATGGCGAGTGATATGCCCGCCCTTGAAGCGGCCGTTGCCGATCCAGTCGTACGTCGACTGGCCTGCAAGCACCGCTTCGAGTCGCGCGTGCAACACAGGCGAGCAACTCGCACCGTTTGCAGTGCCCAGGTTCAGATCGGGAAGCCTTCCGTCAAACAGGAACGGCAGCCCGCTACCCTTGATTGAATGGCCTTCCCACAGGACGCAGCGGCCATGCTCGGCGCGTAGGCGATCAAGTTCACCGCGCAGCGCCGCGTGATACGGCCGCCAGTAGCGTTCGATGCGCGCGGATACTTCACTCGCATCAGGGTCGTGGCCAGACAGGTACACCGCTTCGCCGCTGAACTGCACGAGCGGGCACAGACCGGTGGTGTTCTGCCCCGGGTACAGGCTGGTGTCGTCCTCGCCACGGTTGAGGTCGATCACGTAGCGCGACCAGCGTGGCGCCAGGATCGAGGCACCAAGTGCACGCGAGACGTCGTACAAACGCGCCACGTGCCAGTCGGTATCCGGGGCTCGGCGTGCGTCCGCGGTCATGCGCGCTGATAGCGCGGCGGGGATCTCGCTGCCGTCGTGCGGCAGGCTCAGCAGCAACGGTGCATTGCCGCGATGCAGGGTGAACACGTCGCTCATGGGTCGGGGCTCTTGAGTGCGCTCATGCATCCATCCTCATGCGAACCGGGCCGGATCGAACGGCGTCGGGTCAACCGCGGGTTCGCGTCCCTGGATCAGGTCGGCCAGCAGTTGCGCGCTGCCTGTGCTCATGCCCACGCCCATCATGCCGTGGCCGGTCGACATCCACAGATGCCGGTGGCCGGGCGCGCGACCGATCAACGGAATGTCGTCGCGACTCATTGGCCGCCAGCCATACCAGCGCTCGCGCACGTGCGGACCGACCGGCTCGTGCAGGAACTCGCGCGCGCCGCGCTCCAGCGCGCCGAGCCGGCGCTCATTGAGACGGGTGTCGAATCCGGAGAATTCCATCGTGCTGCCGAGCCGGAAGCCGTCGTTCCACGTGGTCACGCAGACCGACCGATCGCGCAGCATCAACGCGGTTTTCGGAACCAGTGGCGGGCGCGAATAGGTGATCGAATACCCCTTGCCCGGCTGGATCACCTTGCGCAGCCACGGCAATCCAATGGCCGTGGCGATGCGTGGCGACCAGGCGCCGGTGGCGATCACGACGTCGCGGGCGTGCAAGCGGCCGCTGGCGGTCACCACATCGATGCCATCGGTGGTGGACTGCAGCGAAAGCACGGCCGTGTCCTCGACAATGCTGCCGCCACGCTCGCGCACCAGCCGTGCAAGTTCGGCGACGTAGCGCTCAGGCCGCAGGGAGGCATCCCCGGTGAAGCGGATCGCGCCAGCAATGCCCGGTTTCAAAGCGGGCTCCAGCGCCTCGTAAGCCGGGCCATCGACAACGGTCATGGGAATGCCCAGCTCGCGCAGCAGCGGCAACTCGCGCTGCTCCTGTTGCAGACGCCGCGGATCCCGAAACACATAGTCCTCGCCGGACTCGACGAATTCGCAGTCGATGCCGAAGTCCCGCACCCACTCGGCAAGCCTGAGCCGGGAGTCCGCCAGCAACGCGTACTTGGCATGCGCACTGGCCAGCCAGTCGCGGTGGTTGCAGCGTGCGGCAAACCCCAGCAGCCAGCGCCACAGTACCGGGTCGAAACGCGGCTGGACATACAGCGGCGCGTCCGGGGTGAGCATCCAGCGCATGGCCGTGCCGATCATGCCCGGTGCCGCCAGCGGTGGCGCGTGGCTTGGGGTGATCGTGCCGCAGTTGCCGTGGGAGGCACCGCCGCCGATGCGGCCGGCATCAATGACCAAAACCTGTCGGCCGGATTCAAGCAACGTCAAGGCTGTTGCCAAACCGGACACGCCGGCGCCAACGATCAGCACGTCAACCGCTCGCACACTCTCTTGCATCGCAGCATCCTGTTCGAAGCCAAGTCTGTGATCTTCACCTAACACAACGTGTTCAGCTCGGTATTGCACCGCAACATGACACGACCAGCCAAACAACCGTATGGTCGGTCCGCCCACTCGCTCGCGACTATAAGTAAGTATGAGCGGAACCTGACGGGCCCCACGGCGAGCAATGGATGTCGTCGCCTCCACTCTCCGCCGGAATCTCGGCGCATCTCATCACATTCTCAAGGGTCCGATCACCTATGCAAACGTCTACACGCCTACTTACGCTGGCTATCCTGGCTGCGCTCTCCACCTCCGCCGCAGCGTCCGGTCCCGCCGAACGCGCACTTTCGCAGCTTCGTGCCAACAGCGCTGTGGTGCGCGGCGCGCAGGGCGACGTCTTCATGGCCAAGGGCGTCATCATGGATGCCGACGGCACCGAGCACGTCCGCTTTGACCGCACATATCGCGGCCTGCCGGTCATTGGTGGCGACTTCGTGACCCATGCCCGCAATGGCGTGATCAAGAATGCGAGCCTGACTCTCGCCAGCACAGGTCGCCCCGGATTGGCGGGCCGCATCAGCGCCGACCAGGCCATCCTTGCCGCCGGCATCGATTTTGGCGCCGGCTTTGATGACGTGTCTAATGCCGAGAAGGTGATCTTTGCCCGCGGTGGCAATCCGCGCCTTGCCTATGAAGTGGTCTACAGCGGCATGCGCGCAGACCAAACCCCGACCGAAATGCATTACTTCGTCGATGCCGACAGCGGCAGCATCCTGGACAAGTGGGACGCCATCCACACCGGCAAGCCAGGAAGTGGAACCACGTGCTCCGGCACCATCTCCGCAGCCGGTAACGGCCGTTCCCTGTATTCGGGGGACGTGGTCATCAATACCCAGAACTGCGGCGCCAGCTTTGAGATGAAGGACCTGACCCGCGGCGGCGGCTATACCACCGACCTGGCGAATGGCACCCGCGGCACCGGCACCATCTTCAGCGATGCAGACAATATCTGGGGCGATAACACCGTCGCCAATCGCGCCTCGGCGGCTGCGGATGCGCATCTGGGAGTGGCCGCCACCTGGGACTACTTCAAGAATGTTTACGGCCGCAACGGTATTGCCAATGACGGCAAGGGCGCGCTGAGCAAGGTGCATTACGGGCGGAACTACGTGAACGCGTTCTGGTCGGATTCCACCTTCAGCATGACCTTCGGCGATGGCGATGGTGTCACCTACGGTCCCCTCGTCAACCTCGACGTGGCCGGACATGAAATGAGCCACGGCGTCACCAGCCGCAGCGCCAACCTCGCCTATTCCGGTGAATCCGGCGGCCTGAATGAGGCGACCTCCGACATCTTCGGCACCATGGTCGAGTTCGCCGTCAACAGCACCAGCGACGTGCCGGATTATCTGATTGGCGAGGAGATCTATATCTCCAACCCGGGGCTGACCAAGGCGTTCCGCTACATGTACAACCCAGAACTGGAAGGCGCCGGCCGCTCGAAGAACTGCTGGTCGAGCACGCTGGGTTCGCTCGATGTGCATTATTCGTCGGGTCCGGCCAACCACTTCTTCTACCTGCTGGCCGAAGGCAGCGGATCGAAGACGTTCGCCAACGGTAGCATCAC
>JBBSTP010000209.1:0-3886 GCA_038235795.1 Lysobacterales bacterium
TGGGCCGGGATTTCCACTTTGCCGCCGACCTGCTGCGCCAGCGCTTGCGGCCGGCCGCAAAGATCCTGCCGTTCCGTGTGTCGTCCATGGCACACTGATTCATCCTTTCATCGCGATCTTGCGATATGATCACGTCCCCACCGAGGGGCGCTGCAAGTCCGGATGCCGTAAACGCATGCCGGAATCAGGCTCGGCGGGATCTTCACGCAGCAACGGCGCCCGGTTTGCATTCACCCAGCTCTGCCGCAACGGCGAGCACAGAAACCGGAGCACGACCATGAACGCCCAACTCAAGACCTTCAGCACCGAAGGTGACTACAAGATTGCCGACATTTCGCTGGCCGACTGGGGCCGCAAGGAAATCGACATCGCCGAGCACGAGATGCCGGGGCTGATGTCGATCCGCCGCAAGCACGCCGACGCCAAGCCGCTCAAGGGCGTGCGCGTGATGGGCTCGCTGCATATGACCATCCAGACCGCGGTGCTGATCGAAACCATGAAGGACATCGGCGCCGACGTGCGCTGGGCGTCCTGCAATATCTTCTCGACCCAGGACCATGCCGCTGCCGCGATTGCCGCGACCGGTACGCCTGTGTTTGCCTGGAAGGGCGAGTCGCTGGAGGAATACTGGGACTGCACGCTGGCCGCGCTCACCTTCACCCTGGCCGACGGCACCCTGACCGGTCCGGAACTCGTGGTCGATGATGGCGGCGACGTCACCATGCTGATCCACCAGGGTTTCGATCTCGAGAACGGCTCGACCTGGGTTGACGAGGCCGCCTCTTCGCATGAGGAAGGCGTGGTCAAGGCGCTGCTCAAGCGCGTTGCGATCGATCGCCCCGGTTTTTGGACCCGCGTGGTCAAGGACTGGAAGGGCGTGTCCGAGGAGACCACCACCGGCGTGCATCGCCTGTACCAGATCGCCGAGGCCGGCAAGCTGCTGGTGCCCGCGATCAACGTCAACGATTCGGTCACCAAGTCCAAGTTCGACAACCTCTATGGCTGCCGCGAGTCACTGGCCGATGGCCTGAAGCGCGCGCTGGACGTGATGCTCGCCGGCAAGGTCGCGGTGGTGTGCGGTTACGGTGATGTCGGCAAGGGCAGCGCCGCGTCGCTTCGCGCGTATGGCGCGCGCGTGGTGGTCACCGAGATCGACCCGATCTGCGCGTTGCAGGCATCGATGGAAGGCTACGAGGTCAACACCATCGAGTCGACCCTGGGCCGCGGCGACATCTACGTCACGACCACCGGCAACAAGGACATCATCACGCTTGCACACATGCAGGCGATGAAGGACCAGGCGATCGTCTGCAACATCGGTCACTTCGACAACGAGATCCAGGTCGACGCGCTGTATGCCAGCGGCGCCGAGCGCATCAACATCAAGCCGCAGGTCGACAAGTTCGTCTTTGCGAACGGTAATGCGATGTTCCTGCTGGCCGAAGGCCGGCTGGTCAACCTGGGCTGTGCCACCGGCCACCCGAGCTTCGTGATGAGCAACTCGTTCGCCAACCAGACGCTGGCGCAGATCGACCTGTGGGCCAACAAGGACAGCTATGAAAAGGCCGTCTACCTGTTGCCAAAGAAGCTCGACGAGGAAGTCGCGCGCCTGCACCTGGAGAAAATCGGCGTGAAGCTGACCACGCTCAGCAAGGACCAGGCCGAGTATCTGGGCGTGTCGGTCGACGGCCCCTACAAGCCGGAGCACTACCGCTACTGATGAAGGCGCGGGCGGCCCTGGCCGCCCGCGTCATGTCCGGCCCATGCCACGGAGTCAGCATGCCCCGCGTCCCGGTTTCCTTCGAGTTCTACCCCCCCAAGACCGACGAGCAGCGCAGCCAGCTCGACCGCAGCGTGCTGCGACTGAAGGCGCACGACCCGCAATTCATGTCGGTGACCTTTGGTGCCGGCGGATCGACCCTGAGTCACACACCGGAAACCGTGCAGCGGCTACGCAGCGATCATGACGTGCCCGGTGTGCCGCACATCAGCTGCGTCGGCGGCACCCGCGAGGAAATCCGTTCCCTGCTCAAGCTTTACCGGGCCCTGGGCTGCGACCGCGTGGTCGCATTGCGCGGCGACCTCCCCTCGGGCATGGCGCGTAGCGGCGACCTGCGCTACGCAAGCGAACTGGTTGCGCTGATTCGCGCTGAACATGGCGACCATTTTCGTATCGAGGTGGCCGCCTATCCGGAAACGCATCCCCAAGCGGACGACGCGCTGGTCGACCTGCACAACTTCAAGACCAAGGTCCAGGCCGGCGCCGATAGTGCGATCACCCAGTATTTCTACAACGCCGACGCCTATTTCCGCTTCGTCGACGATGTGCGTGCAGCAGGCGTCAGCGTACCAATCGTGGCCGGCATCATGCCGATCTCCAACTTCACCCAGCTCAAGCGCTTCTCCGACGCCTGCGGAGCCGAAATCCCGCGCTGGATCAGCCAGCGCATGCGCGCCTATGGTGATGATGCGGCCGGCATCCGCGAGTTCGCGTCGGACATGGTCGCGCGAATGTGCGAGCGGCTGGTCGACGGTGGAGCACCCGGTTTGCATTTCTACACGCTCAACCTGGCGAAACCAACGCTGAACGTACTCGCCCGGATGTCCTAAATTCGGCTGGGGTTCAGTGATTTAGCACGAGACGTTGACAGCGTTCCACCGATCCTGAGCACGTGCCATCCAGGCACGCAAAGATCTGGTGCGATATGCGTTCCCTGCTCACCTCCACTCTTGTCGCTGTCATCGGATTGGCCGTGCTGCCGGCAATTCCGCAACGCGTCGAGGCGGGGACCGGGGTATTGCGCTGTCAAATGCCGGATGGCACGGCGGTGTACAGCGACACATCGTGCCGCGCATTGGGGGGCAAGGCCGCTCCATTGCCTGCGGACGTGATGGACCGCATCAAACGCGACCAGCGCCGTGAGAGACAGCGGGTATCGTCGCAGGCGGGCATGGAGATGAATGCAAATGCCTTACAGGATCAAACCTCAGACGTGCACGCTTCCGCACCCGTCCGCCGGCCGCTGGCGCGCGGTTGCGCAACCACACCGCAGCAGTTGGCGATGGATCTGCAGGGATCGGTGGCGTTGGGAGATGTGAATCGCATCGCCGAAAGTTTCGACTGGGCCGGCATGGGCAATGAGCAGGCCCAACCGATCATGGCGCGTCTTGAACAGATCGCGCGTCGTTCGGTTCGCGATGCCGAGTACTTCGATGCCAGCATCGGCCAGGGCTTGATACTCGCGGATGCCGGCGACGCCAAGCACGATGGCGCGGCGGGCTTGCTGCAGGTGACCTTTGATGCTGGCGACGGCAATTCCGTCGTCGACCTCGATGTGCATCGGGATGAAGGCTGTTACTTCCTTCGTTACTGAACCACCGGGTCTGAACAATCGCGTGTGACCGTTCGCGCATGAACATTCGCGCGCTTCCGCCACAGCCCGGGCACGCGTACGCTGGCGCAATGTCTCGTTTTTCCCTGCTCGCGCTGCTGATGCTTTGCACGCTCTGCCTATCCAATGTCGCGCATGCGCAGGTGCGTCGCTGCACTGCAGGCGACGGCAGCCTCATCTATACCGATCGCAAGTGCGAAGACATCGGTGCCATCGAACGCACGTATGCGCCGTCTGTTTCAGGCATCAGCGGTAATCGTTACAACCGGGGCTGCTCGCGCAGCGTGCAGGACTTGGCGTACTCGCTCGGTAATGCGATCCAGTCCGGCGACGTCAATCAACTGGCTGGCGTCTACGACTTCACCGGCGCATCGACCAGGAGCGGCTATCGGCTGATGGACAGGCTCGCGGTCATCGCCAAGAGACCCCTGGTCGACGTCCAGCCGATGTACTCGGGTGGAAGGGATCCCTACTCGTATTCGGACATCGTCGAA
>JBBSTP010000210.1:0-3884 GCA_038235795.1 Lysobacterales bacterium
GGCGACAAGGTCACCGAGGACATCGCGCACATGCTGCGCACGCCGACCCCGGAAGCCGAGCAGATCAAGGTCCGCTACGCCTGTGCGCTGGCGCAGATGGCGCGCGCCGAGGAATCGATCCAGGTGCCCAGCGTCGGCGACCGCCCGCCGCGGCGGCTGCCTCGGCATTCGCTGGCGCAGGCAGTTCAGGCCCGCTACGAGGAAATCTTCGAGATGGTCCAGGCCGAACTGCGCCGCAGCGGTTTCGAGCAACTGGTGCGCGCCGGCATGGTGCTGACCGGTGGCGCCTCGAAGATGGAAGGCGTAGTCGAGCTGGCCGAGGAAATGCTGCAGATGCCGGTGCGCATCGGCATCCCGCAGCACGTCAGCGGCCTCGGTGAAGTGACCGGCAATCCGGTGCATGCCACCGGCGTGGGCCTGCTGCTGATGGGCAGTCAGCTGGAGAATCCGCGGCGCTCGATGCTGCCGACCGGCAAGGTCGGCGGGATGTTCGGGAAATTGTCGAAGTGGTACCGCGGCGAGTTCTAGCCAATGCGAAAAATGGGGCTTCCAGCCGCCATTTTCGCGCGGGCACGCCAGGCGAAGCCTGTCGCGCCATCCGGCCCCGGCAGGGCCGGGGCCGCCGGCACATCCACGTGCCGGATGGGAGATCGGGTAGATGGCGAAGAGTGATCGACGGGTAGCGGCAATCAGGGCTTTTGCGACAAATCGAACCAACAACTAGCACTTCATAATTAACAAGAGGACACGGACATGGCGCATTTCGAACTGGTTGAAAAGATGGCCCCCAACGCGGTCATCAAGGTAGTGGGCGTAGGCGGCGGCGGCGGCAATGCGGTGGCGCACATGGTCGCCAGCAGTGTGGACGGGGTTGAGTTCATCACCGCCAACACCGACTCGCAGGCGATCAAGAACTGCGGCGCGAAGCTGCAACTGCAATTGGGTGCCAACGTCACCAAGGGCCTGGGCGCGGGCGCGAACCCGGAAGTCGGCCGCCAGGCGGCACTGGAAGACCGCGACGTGATCATGGACGCGCTGCAGGGCGCCGACATGGTGTTCATCACCGCCGGCATGGGTGGCGGCACCGGCACCGGCGCGGCGCCGGTGGTGGCGCAGCTGGCGAAGGAAATGGGCATTCTCACGGTGGCCGTGGTCACCAAGCCGTTCCCGTTCGAAGGCCGCCGGCGCATGCAGGTCGCGCTGAAGGGCATCGAGGAACTCAGCCAGCACTGCGATTCGCTGATCACGATTCCGAACGAAAAACTGATCACCGTGCTTGGCCGCAACGCGACCATGATCCAGGCCTTCCGCGCCGCCAACGACGTGCTGCTCGGCGCCGTGCAGGGCATCGCCGACCTGATCGTGCGTCCGGGCCTGATCAACGTCGACTTTGCCGACGTGCGTACCGTGATGTCCGAAATGGGCCTGGCCATGATGGGCAGCGGCAGCGCCCGCGGCGACGACCGCGCGCAAGCCGCCTCCGAGGCGGCGATCCAGAATCCGCTGCTGGACGACGTCAACCTGCAGGGTGCCAACGGAATCCTGGTCAATATCACCGCCGGCCCGGACTTCACCATGGCCGAATTCGACGAGGTCGGCCGCACGATCGAGCAGTTCGCCTCCGAAGACGCCACCGTGGTCATCGGTACCGTGCTGGATCCGGACATGCAGGACGAGGTCCGGGTCACGGTGGTTGCCACCGGTCTGAACCGCAGCGGTGCCAAGTCCGTCCGCACGCACGAGCACGGCGCCAGCTTCGACGCGCCGCGCCGTCCGCAGGTGCAGCTGGTCAGCAGCCAGGGCAAGCGGGATGGCACCACGGGCCTGATGATCGACGACGTTGTCGATCCGTTCGTGCCGGGCGCCGGCGGCACCTTCGTTGGTGGCCTGCGTCGCAGCGCCGAATCGGCGCCTGCGATCGCGGAGCTGCCGCAGGATGGCGGCTACCTGGACATCCCGGCGTTCCTGCGCCGCCAGGCTGACTGATTTTCCTTCTCCCGCGGCGCTTCCCTTCTCCCGCTTGCGGGAGAAGGTGCCGAAGGCGGATGAGGGGCTCTTGGCAGTGCCGCCCTCACCCCAACCCTCTCCCGCAAGCGGGAGAGGGAGCTACAGATCCATGTCCTACCCTCCGGGCCACGCCGGCCAGGAAGGTTTCGCGGTCGATTGGCGGTGATCCGCCAGTCGACCGGTTTTGGTTCCACAGCGTTGCGTGCCAGGGACTTTCGTTCCTGTTCAGCAGGGCGCATGCTAGGCTCAAACCGAGCGGCAGCGCCATTTGCGCGCCACATCACCAGCGATGCCTGCGCAGGAACCGCCCACAAGATGCTGCGTCAACGTACCCTCAAGAACCTGATCCGCGCCACCGGCGTGGGCCTGCACAGCGGCGAGAAAGTGTTTCTCACCCTGCGCCCGGCCCCGGTGGACACCGGCATCGTGTTCCGCCGCACCGACCTGGAACCGGTGGTGGAGATCCCCGCCAAGGCCGCGCTGGTCAGCGAAACCGTGCTGTGCACCGGCCTGTCCCGCGATGGCGGCAAGGTCATGACCGTCGAACACCTGATGTCGGCTTTCGCCGGACTTGGCATCGACAACGCCTATGTCGAACTGACCGCGCCTGAAGTCCCGATCATGGACGGCTCGGCCGGTCCGTTCGTGTTCCTGTTGCAGTCGGCCGGCATCGTCGAGCAGAACGCGGCCAAGCGCTTCATGCGCATCCTGAAGACGGTCGAGGTACGCGACGGCGACAAGATCGCCCGCTTTTCCCCGCATGACGGCTTCCGAATCGGCTTCACGGTCGCATTCGACCACCCGGCGATCCCCACCAAGCTGTCGCGGGCCGAAGTCGACTTCTCCACCAGCACCTATATCAATGAAGTCAGCCGCGCACGCACCTTCGGCTTCATGCACGACCTGGAGTACATGCGCGAGCGCAACCTCGGGCTGGGCGGGTCGATGGACAACGCAATCGTGCTGGACGAGTTCCGGGTCTTGAACGAGGACGGCCTGCGCTACGCCGATGAGTTCGTCCGCCACAAGATCCTGGACGCTGTGGGTGACCTGTACCTGGCCGGCCACGCGATCATCGGCGCGTATGAAGGCTTCAAATCCGGCCACGCCCTGAACAACAAGCTGGTCCGGGCGCTGTTGGCGGATGCCACGGCGTGGGAGGAAATCCGTTACGAGGATCCCGCGACTACCCCGCCCCTGCTGTACGCGTCAGCCATTCCGGCGACCTGAATTTCGGAACCCGCCGACGCCAGTGGGATGAGGGCGTGCACGCATTCAGCTTTCCGATTTCGGTTTATTTAACAAAATCACATACTTATAACGTTAGGATGCCCCGCTGGCTGGCCGGGCATTCGTTTTAAGTGCCCGTCCGAGCTGACTATCGGTCTTCCCCAGCGCCTTATTTCTTGGGCGCGTCAGACCGAAGCAATGCCAGGGCAGCCTCCAATTTCACTTGGCCGGCCGCCGACATCGGTGGAGCGGAGCGTGCGGCCGGCAGTAGCGGGCGCAATGGCTGCAGTGTCGTCTTGACGCTCAGCGCCGTGACAGCGAGCCCGATGGAGCGGGCGGCGTCGAGCAGTTCGGGTGTGGCCAGCCGCAACTTGGCATGCCAGACCGGGGAATCGACGACAAATACGAGCGTGTCGCCACGCACATTCGCCAATCGCGCATGTGCAGTCAGTGAAGGCGGCAAGCAAGGGCGCAACAGTTGGTCCACCGTGCCGAGCCACAAGGCCCGGCGCACCGGGTCCCCGGCAGTCCCCGCGAGCAGCGCATCCAGCGCGGCGCGGGGTCCGGCAGGCACCGGCGCATTCCCGTCGCCAGACAGCGCGGGGGGCGTGGATCGCGAACGAGACATGAGTCGATGACCGAAACAA
>JBBSTP010000211.1:0-3880 GCA_038235795.1 Lysobacterales bacterium
CACAGCGCGGGGTCGATCACATAGATCGCCTCGCCCTGGGCGATCGCCTTGTTCGGGCAGACCGGTTCGCAGACGTCGCAGTTGACGCAGAGTTCGTTGATCTTGAGCGACATGTTGGCCACCCCTTGCGCATGCGCGAGGAGCTTTGCCTGCCATTGGCCTTACTTGGTTTCGACGAAAACGTACTGGACGCCAGCGGGATCAGCAGCGGCCTTGACTCTCTCGCTGTCCGCTGGTTTGCCGATAAACAGCACCTTCACGCCCTTCATCGTGCCCGGGCCCACCTGGCTGAAGGCAATCGTTGCCATGTCCGCCAACTTGCCGGACGACGGCGAGGCGAACACCAGCATGTTGCCCTCGATGATGCCGCGGCCAAGGTCGGCCTCCAGCTTTTCCAGCTGGCGCTCGTACTGGCCGCCGAAGCCCTCGGCGCTTTCCCCGGGCAGGAAATACACGTATGGACTGTTGGTGATGCCATCCATGTTGCGCTTGGCGACGTCGGTGACATAGGCACGCCAGGCCGGCAAGGCATCGGTGGTCGGGGCGGTCAATGGCGCGGCAACGACTTCTACCTTGGGCGCTTCTTCTTTCTTGCACGCAGCAACCGCCAGGGTCAGGCAGGCGATCACAAGCAGGCGGGTCATCGTATTCATGGGTTCCCCTCGTTCTGTCGAAATGGCATGGGTGGCTCGATGGCCAGGAACTGCTTCATCCATCACATGTGCGCCACAGCGCTTCCAGCGCGGTGGCCACGGCGGGCGGGACGAAGCCGGAAACATCGCCGCCGAGACGCGAGATCTCGCGCACCAGCGACGACGAAATGAAGCCGTATTGCTCGGCCGGGGTCAGGAACAGGGTCTCGACCTCCGGAATCAGGTGGCGGTTCATGCTGGCCAGCTGGAATTCGTATTCGAAATCGGAAACCGCGCGCAGGCCGCGCAGCACGACCCCGGCGCCCAGTTCGCGCACATAGTTCGCAAGAAGGCAATCGAAGCCATGGACCTCCACGTTTGCGTAACCAGCTAACGCGTCGCGCGCCAAGTTCACCCTCAGCTCGATCGGCAGCGCCGGACCCTTGCCGGGACTGGCCGCAACGCCGACGATGAGTCTTTCGAACAACGGCGACGCACGATCAACGAGGTCCACATGGCCGTTGGTGATCGGGTCGAACGTCCCGGGGTAGACCGCGATGCGCGTGGCCACGCTCATGTCGTCGCTGGACTGCCGCAAATGTGAACAGGCGGCCAGTGTACCCGGTCACCCGCGATGATAGAGGGCATAGCGCACATCGCGGGTGCTGTCTTGGCGATGCAGCGCCCATTCCGAAGGCAGTAGCGGTTCATGGCCCGCAGGGGACTCCAGGTAGAGCCAGGCACTGGCCGCCAGCCGCACCGGCAGCAGCTCTACCGCCACTGGCCACAGGCCGGCATCGAAGGGCGGGTCGACGAAGGCGATATCGAATACCTCTCCATGCCTGCCGCGTAGCCACGCCAGTGCATCTCCACTGTGCACGGCGGCCTGGGTTGTCGCATCGAGGCGGGCAATGGTGGACTGCAGGACGCGGGCGAGTTGCGGATCGGCCTCGATCAATTGCGCCGACGCAGCGCCGCGCGACAGCGCCTCCAAGCCGAGCGCGCCGCTGCCGGCGAACAGGTCGAGCACGCGCGCCCCGGGCAAATTCGGATGAAGCCAGTTGAACAGGGTCTCGCGCACGCGATCGGAGGTCGGGCGCAACCCCGGCTGATCGGGCACCTGCAAGCGGGTGCCGCGCCAGCGTCCGCCGATGATGCGGACAGTGCCGGGCGTGCCCGTCCGCGCCGACCCATCAGATAACCCATCGGACAATCCAACGGGCTGCGGTTTGCGTCCGGCATTCATCGGGACGTCGCGGAGGCGGGTGCTACCATGCGCGCCATTCTCGCCTATCCCGCCGACACCTTCGCGAACGGCGCCGACGACCGCACACCATGGCCAGCTGGCTCCGCCGCAACAAGCCCGACGCCGAACCCAAACGTCGCTTCAGTATCGAGGAACTGGCCGCCGCATTCCCGGAGGCGCCTGCTGCAGCGTCGGTTGTGGAACAAACGCCGGTCGTGGAGCTCGCCAGCGCTGTTCCGGTTCGCGTCGCCCCGGACCGGACCGTCGACACACCGCGTGTCGAAACCCTCCCGCTTGAGCCTGAATCGCCACCGGGGGCACCTACTCCCGCCGCTGGCTGGCGCGAGCGCCTGCGCGGGACCGGATTCGCCCGAAGCCTGGGTGGACTGTTCTCGCGCAACCCCAAGCTCGATGACGAACTGCTGGACGAGGTGGAGACGGCGCTGCTGACCGCCGATGTCGGGGTCACCGCCAGCACCCAACTGGTCGAATCCCTGCGCAAGCGAATGAACGCGCGCGAGTTCGCTGACGCCAACGCACTGTTGCGTGCCCTGCGCGCGGAACTCGTCGCCCTGCTCGCGCCGGTCGCGAAACCGTTGCAGATTGATCGCGGCAAGAAACCCTTCGTGATCCTGACCGTGGGCGTCAACGGCGTCGGCAAGACCACCACCATCGGCAAGCTCGCACGCCGCTACAAGGATGAAGGCCGCACTCTGATGCTGGCCGCCGGTGACACGTTCCGCGCCGCTGCGGTCGCGCAGCTGCAGGCCTGGGGCGAGCGCAATGGCGTGGCCGTGATCGCCCAGGGACAGGACGCGGATCCGGCTTCCGTCGCGTTCGATGCGATGCAGGCGGCGAGTGCGCGCGGCGTGGAAGTACTGATCGCTGATACCGCAGGCCGCCTGCACACCCAGCAGGGATTGATGGCTGAACTCGGCAAGATCCGCCGGGTGATCGGCAAGCTCGACGCCAGCGCGCCACATGAGGTGTTGATGGTGATCGACGGCACCACCGGGCAGAACGCGATCAGCCAGGTCCGCCAGTTCAACGCCGTGGTCGGTGTCACTGGCCTGGTGGTCACCAAGCTCGACGGCACCGCCAAGGGCGGCGTGGTGTTCGCGTTGGCGCGCGAATTCGGCATCCCGATCCGTTATGCCGGCATCGGCGAGCGCCCGGAAGACTTGCGGGTGTTCGATGCCGAGGCCTTCGTCGATGCGCTGTTGCCGGATGCATTGACCGGGTGAATACCGCCGCGCCTGTGCGGTTGCGTAATCGCCGTAGCCGACTGGCCCGCATCGTGATCGTCGCCGCCATCGTCCTGGTATTGCTGGGCGTCGTCGGCGCTTACCTGTTGCAACCGCAGCGCGCGAGCGTGCTGCTGATGAATGGCATCGGCAATTCACTCGGCCTGCGGATCACCGCGTCGGGCGCTGCCAATTACCGTCTTCGCGGCACCCCGCAATTGGTCCTGCATGGCGTTGTTGCGCAACGCCCCGGCGACGACACGCCACTACTGCGCGCCCAACGCGTATTCGTCTCGATGCCATGGAGCACCATCCGTGCGCGCGGCGATGACCTGACTGCACAACGCATTGAACTGGACGCACCCGTCCTCGACCTTCCGGCGCTGCAACGTTGGCAGTCCACGCGCCCGCCCGGCGAAACCCGAATCCCGACTCTGGTGGATGGGCTGCGCATCACCCGTGGCCGCATCGACAATGGCACCTGGAGCATCGACGGCATCGGCGTCGACCTGCCGTCGCTCACGCCGGGCAAACCGCTGCGCGCGCACCTGCAGGGCCGTTACCTGGATGCACCCACGCAGCTGTCATTCGACCTTGAAGTGGCCCTGGCCAAGCCCGCCAACGACGCCGGCTTGGCCGCGATCGGCAAGGCCACGCTGGAAAGCGATGGCTGGAAGTTGCCGGGACAGGTGTACGTGGTCGGGCCGCTACACCTGGGCGATAACGGTATCAGCGTGGCGCCTGCCACGATCGGCCTG
>JBBSTP010000212.1:0-3862 GCA_038235795.1 Lysobacterales bacterium
CTGGAACACGTGGACGATGCCGGCCACCTGGGGCCGCGCTACGCGTTCATGACCCTGATGTCAGCGGGCATCGCCATGCTGGGTCTGCTGCAGAACTCCGCCGCGGTGATCATCGGCGCGATGCTGATTTCGCCACTGATGGGCCCGATCATCGAGCTGGGCATGGGCCTGGCCACCTTCGAACTGCGCAGTATCCGTGATGCATTGAAGTCGCTATCGATCGGCGTGGTGCTGTCGTTGGTGGCCTCGGCCGGGATTGTGTACTTCTCGCCGCTGCAGGATGCCACCTCGGAAATCCTGGCGCGCACGGAACCCACGTTCTTCGACTTGCTGATCGCGATTTTCTCTGGCCTTGCCGGTGCGTACGCCACGGTCACCCGCAAGGGCGAAATGATTGTCGGCGTGGCCATCGCCACCGCGTTGATGCCGCCGCTGGCGGTGGCCGGTTACGGCATTGCAGTCATGAACTGGACCATCGCCGGTGGCGCGGGATTCCTGTTCATGACCAACCTGTTGGCGATCGCGCTGTCGGTGACCATTGTCGCCCGCTGGTACGGGTTCGGCGGCACCGATTCACCAAAACAGACGGCGTGGCAGGCGGGCCTGATCATCGGCAGTTTCGTCCTGCTGTCGATCCCGCTCGGCCTTGCTCTCGGGCGCATCGCATTGAAATCGCAGGTGGAGCTGGCGGTGCGCGCGGCCACCGACGATGCCGCTGCGCGCGCCTCCGGGCGCGTGTCCGGACTGCGCGTGGACATCAGCAAAAATGGCGTCAATGTGGATGCGGTGATGATGATGCCGCGCCACGTCAACCGCCTGGAAACCTCGCTGGAGACGTCGCTTGCGTCCCAGCTTGGGCGTCGGGTGAACGTGCAGGTGCGCGAAGTACTGACCGCCGACGATGCCAGCTTCGCCCTCCAGCAGGGCACCTTGGCTGAATTGCGCCGCAGCGTGGACGCCCTGCAGTCCGCCGAAAGTGGTCGCACCTCCGCGCGACATGCCAAGGATGCCCAGCAGTTTCGCCTGCAGGCGGAATTGCTCGGTTACCTCGGCCGCCTGGCGCCAAGCGCGGATGGCCGCCAATGGATTTTGCAGGTTGCACCGGAATCACGAACCCCATTGCAACGCGCACATCGGATCGAACGCGAGATCAACGCCGCAATGGCCGATTCGGGCACCAGCATCACCGTAATGCCGCCACTGCAGTCCCTGCCCGGCATCACGTTTGCGGATGACAGCGCCGAACTTGATGCCGATTCGGCGCGCACCCTGGCGACCATTGGCTGGGCGGTGCAACGCTGGCGCGGCAATGCCGTCCGCGTGATTGGCGTGGGCGGTACCGAGGCGCTTGCGCGAAACCGTGCCGAGGCGGTCGCCACCGCCTTGCGCAGCAGCGGCCTGAAAGCGAGCGTGAGCCTGGACAATACGGCCTCGGTGCGAAGCCGTGTCCGCGACCAGGGTCCGATCGCCGCGCGCACGGTGCGCCTGGAAATCGGTGAGTCCCTCTGACGTACGGGTTGCCAGCGCTGAACCCGGCTGATCAATTCCCGATCCAGGTGCGTCGCGCCCTGGGTCAGTCCGGCGCGTCCGGCCATCCTGCCGGAATCTCGATGTAACCCCCGTCCAGATCGATGCCGTCGCGCTGCTCGCCGGCAGCGACGGTGACCGCGATCAGTTCGTCCGCGGGGCACGGCGCGCGGATGCAGCGGATCTGCGAGGCATGGGCGATCAACTTCAACTCGCCCGAGCGCACCCAGCCCAGCAGGTAATAGCGCCCGGGCGCGACCTCGACCCGGTACTGAGTCGCCCCTGAGGGCGTATCGATGCAGGTGGGCGTGCCGCCGGCCACCGGCGTGGCGCAGACGCGCAGCGCCGGGGGCGGCCGATTGCCCTCGCGGATCGCACCGCGGATGCTGGCGCCGGTCGACTCTGCGACTGGCGTACGCTCGGCTTGCACCGAACCATCTCCGGCATGTGTGGCCGGCGCCGATGTCGAGACAGCGGCAGGACGTGGCGGGGCGGTGGTGTTTGCCGGCGCGGCGCGCGCGGTATCGGTGGCGGTTGGTGCGCATGCTGCCAGCAACAACAGCGCGGGCGCCAACATCAGTAGAGTTCTGCTCATCTCGGGAGTCCTGCCCACGGCTTTATCCAGCCGGCATCGGCGACAATAGCGCCTCCTTTGCTGGATGCCTGCACATGTCGCTCACGCCTGTTCCATTGACGCGCTTTTTGATCGAGGAAGCACGCGCGGGCCGGGTCAATGCCGACCTGCGCCTGCTGATCGAGGTCGTGGCGCGCGCCTGCAAGTCGATTTCGGTGGCGGTCGGCAAGGGCGAGCTCGGCGGCGTGCTGGGCGATGCCGGCAGTGGCAACGTGCAGGGCGAGGCGCAGAAGAAACTCGACGTGCTCAGCAACGAGATCCTGCTGGAGGCGAACGCATGGGGCGGCCACCTCGCAGCCTGCGCCTCGGAGGAGATGGAGCATTGCTTCCCGATCCCCGACGCGTACCCGCGCGGCAACTTCCTGCTGCTGTTTGATCCGCTGGACGGCAGCAGCAATATCGACGTGAACGCCAGCGTTGGCACCATCTTCTCGGTGCTGCGCTGCCCGGAGGGCGTCGTCACGCCGCAGGATGCGGATTTCCTGCAGCGGGGACGCGAACAGGTCGCCGCCGGTTATTGTTTGTACGGACCCAGCACCATGCTGGTGCTGACCTTGGGCCATGGCACGCACGCGTTCACCCTGGATCGCGAGCAGGGGTCGTTCATGCTGACGCGCCGGAATCTGCAGATCCCGGAAACCACCCAGGAATTCGCCATCAATGCCAGTAACCAGCGCCACTGGGAAGCACCGATGCAAGCGTGGGTGGCCGACCTGTTGGCAGGCAAGGCTGGCCCGCGCGGCAAGGACTTCAACATGCGCTGGATCGCGGCGATGGTCGCCGACGTGCATCGCATCCTGACCCGCGGTGGCGTGTTCGGCTATCCGCTGGATGCCAAATGCCGCGACAAGGGCGGCCGCTTGCGCCTGATGTACGAGGCCAATCCGATGGCGCTGCTGGTCGAACAGGCTGGCGGCGCTGCGAGCACTGGCCGCGAATCGCTGCTGGACGTGGTTCCCACCGCGCTGCACCAGCGCGTGCCGGTGTTCCTGGGCAGCCGCGAAGAGGTCGAACAGATTCTCCGTCATCACCGCGAATACGACGCGGCAGCCGGCTGAGCAGGTTTCCGGTTCGCCTCAGGCAACGTTTGGCGGCTGGTTCAGCACCAGCCAATACAGGCCGATCTGGCGCACCACGTCGACGAAGCGCTCGAATTCCACCGGTTTCTGAATGTAACTGTTGGCCCCCAACTCGTAGACGCCGCCTACGTCCAGCGGCTCGGCGCTGGTGGTCAATACCACCACCGGCAGGGCGCGCGTGGCTGGATTCTCGCGGATCGCGTGCAGCACCTCGCGACCGTTGAGCTTGGGCAAGTTCAGGTCCAGCAAGACCAGTGCCGGCAGGTCTTCCGGATCACGGTCGGCGTGAGCTCCCCGCGCAAACAGGTAGTCCAGCGCCTGCGCACCGTCGGTCACCACCCGGATCACATACCGTTCTCCGGTCTCGGCAAACGCAATGCGGGTCAGCTCCGCATCATCCGGATTGTCCTCGACCAGCAGAATCTCTTTGGCGCCCATCATGCCTCCACCGGCGTCGCGTCCTGATCGCATAGTTGCACGTGGAATGTTGCACCCGCTTCTATCGCGCCGTGCGCCCGGATCGAGCCCCCATGCCGTGTCGCGATCTGCTGGGCAATCGTCAGGCCGATGCCGTGGCCGGCGCCTTCCTCGCTGCCATGCAGGCGCTGGAAGGGTTCGAAAA
>JBBSTP010000213.1:0-3824 GCA_038235795.1 Lysobacterales bacterium
AAACGTGGCGCCGCCAACCGCGATGCCACCCACGCATGGTGACAACGTCACAATCTGGTCATAAATCCGTCGTGTAATGGCAGGAGGGCAGCGTGTTCACCTGCCGCTTCGGCGACGACCGCGTGCATCCGCGCGACGCCAACCGTTACCCTGCGACCCTGACATGACTTTCCACCACCAGCCATTGCCCGTGCACGATTCTTCGCTATACGCCAACCGTGAGTTGTCGCAGCTGGACTTCAATTTCCGGGTCCTGGCGCAAGCGCAGGATCCTGCCGTGCCGCTGCTCGAGCGGCTGCGCTTTCTGTGCATTTCCTGCACCAACCTCGATGAATTCTTCGAGATCCGCGGTGGCTCGGTACGCCATGCGATGGAGTTCGGCGGCCCGCCTGCCGCGGATGGACTGTCGCCGGCCACCCTGCTCAACCGCATCCACGACCGCGCCGCCGAATTGGTCCAGGCCCAGTACCGCTGCTTCGACGAACAACTGCAGCCGGCGCTGACCGAACAGGGCATCCGCTTGCTGCATCGCAGCCAGTGGAGCGAGGAGCAGACGGCCTGGCTGCGCAGGCACTTCCGCGACGAGATCATGCCGGTGCTGTCGCCGCTGGGGCTGGACACCGCACATCCGTTCCCGAAGATCCTCAACAAGTCGCTGAACGTGGTGGTGCTGTTGGAAGGTCGCGACGCCTTCGGCCGCGAGGGCCACATGGCGATCGTGCGCGCGCCACGCTCGCTGCCTCGTATCATCCGCATGCCGGACGCGGATGGCGATGGCGACGAGTTCCACAATTTCGTGTTCCTCAGCGCGGTGCTGTCCGCCTTCGTCCACGAGTTGTTCCCGGGCATGAAGGTCAACGGCGCCTACCAGTTCCGGGTCACCCGCAATTCGGAACTGATCGTCGATGAGGACGATGTCGACAACCTCGCGCTTGCCCTGCGTGACGAACTGATCGGGCGTGGTTACCTGCGCGCGGTGCGCCTGGAGATCGACCAGCACTGCCCACCCGACATCGTGCGCCACCTGCTGGCCAACTTCGATCTGCCAGCGAACGCGGTGTACAAGATCAAGGGGCCAGTCAACCTCAATCGCGTGGTCCAGGTCTATGACCTGGTCTATCGGCCTGACCTCAAGTTCCGTCCGTTCCAGCCGCGCCTGATCCGCGACGTGGATGCGATGTTCGAACAGATCGGACAGGGGGACGTGCTGCTGCACCATCCCTACGATGCATTTGCGCCCGTACTGGAGCTGATCCGCCAGGCCGCAGAAGACCCTAACGTGCTGGCGATCAAGCAGACCCTGTACCGCACCGGCCGCGAATCGCCGATCGTCGAGCACCTGATCCAGGCCGCGCGCAACGGCAAAGACGTGACCGTGGTGGTCGAGCTTCGCGCGCGCTTCGACGAGGAAGCCAACCTGGGTCTGGCCGATCGCCTGCAGGACGCAGGCGTGCAGGTGGTGTACGGCGTGGTCGGCTACAAGACCCATGGCAAGATGCTGCTGGTGGTGCGTCGCGAAGGCCCGCTGCTGAAGCGCTACGTGCACCTGGGCACCGGCAACTACCACAGCGGCACGGCGCGCGCCTACACCGACTTCAGCCTGATGACCGCCGACGCGGAGATCGGCAACGACGTTCACCTGATCTTCCAGCAACTGTCCGGCCTGGCCGCGCCGCTGACCCTGGGCCGCCTGCTGCAGGCGCCGTTTACCCTGCACAGCGGGGTGCTGGAGCGAATCGCGCGCGAGGCCGCGCATGCACGCGCAGGCAAGCCGGCGCGGATCGTGGCGAAGATGAATGCCTTGAATGAAACCGAAGTGATCAATGCCCTGTACGACGCCTCGCAGGCCGGCGTGCAGGTGGACCTGATCGTGCGCGGCGCCTGCACGTTGCGACCGGGCATCCCCGGGGTGTCCCACAACATCCGCGTGCTGTCGATCGTTGGCCGTTTCCTTGAACACCACCGGGTCTGGTGGTTCGGCAACGACGGCACGCCTGAGCTGTACTGCTCGTCCGCCGACTGGCTGGAGCGCAACCTGCTGCGCCGGGTCGAGACCGCCTTCCCGATCCTGGATCCGGTCGCAGCGCAGCGCGTGCATCGCGAAGGCCTGCTGAACTACCTGGATGACAACCAGAATGCGTGGGAGCTGCAGGCCGATGGTCAGTACCTCAAGCTCGACCCCGAGGATGGCGAGGCGGCTTTCTCGGCGCAACTTGCCGCGCTCGACGGGCTTTACGCGTGAGCGCGGGCGATAATCCGCGAATAACGATACCCGCCGACGCAGCCAACTTTCCGCCGGATTGAGCGCGATGAACCCGACGTCATGAGAGCCGTGCCACGCCGATCAGGCTCGGCTCGCGCCGCAAAGGCGGCGCCGGTGCGCGAGGGTGAAATGCTGGCGGCGATCGACCTGGGTTCGAACAGTTTCCACATGGTGGTCGCGCAGATGGTGCTGGGCCAGTTGCGGGTCATCGATCGCCTGCGCGAGAGCGTGCGCCTGGCCGAGGGCCTGGACGGCTCCGGCGGCCTCGCGCCCGATGTGCGCGAGCGCGCGCTGGCCTGCCTGTCGCGCTTCGGCCAGCGCGTGCAGGACATCGCGCCGCACCGGATCCGCGCGATCGCCACCAACACCGTGCGCCAGTTGCGGTCGCCGCAGGGCTTTTTGCTACCCGCGGAATCCGCGCTCGGCCATGCCATCGAAGTGGTCAACGGCCGCGAGGAGGCACGTCTGGTTTACCTGGGCGTCGCCCATGCACAGCCCCCGAAGCAGGGCCAGCTGCGGTTGGTGATCGACATCGGCGGTGGCTCTACCGAATGCATCATCGGCCGCGGCTTCGATGCGCTGGAACGCGAAAGCCTGCAGGTTGGCTGCGTGGCCAGCACGCGGCGTTTCTTCGGCAACGGCAAGCTGTCGCGCAAGCGCTGGAATGCGGCACTGACCGAAGTCACCGCTGAATTCCAGCAGTTCGCCGCGACCTACCGCAGCCTGGGCTGGGACGAGGCGGTCGGCTCGTCCGGCACCAACAAGGCGATCGGCGCGATCTGCGTCGCCATGAAGCTGACCAAGGGCGCGGTCACCGCTGATGCGTTGGTGCAGGTGCGCGAACGCCTGCTGCGGGCGCCACGCATCGACGACATCGACCTGCCGGGGTTGTCGGCGGAACGACGCCCGGTGATTGCCGGCGGCATCCTGATCCTTGAGGCGGTCTTCAACGCGCTTGAACTCGAGCGCATGGCGGTGAGCAAGGCCGCGCTGCGCGAAGGCGTGCTGTACGACATGCTCGGTCGCGGCGGCGTCGACGATCCACGCGATACCTCGGTGGCGGCGCTGGCACAGCGTTACGCGATCGACGCCACGCAGGCCGGGCGCGTGGAAGCGACCGCACTGCACTTGTTCGACCAGGTCGCCACGGCCTGGATGCTGGACATCGATGATCGGCAGATGCTCGCGCGCGCCGCGCGCCTGCACGAGTTGGGCCTGGCCATTGCGCATAGCGGCTACCACGTGCACGGCGCCTATATCCTGGCGCATTCGGACATCGCCGGGTTCTCGCAGCAGGAGCAGCGCTTCCTGGCGGTGCTGGTGCGCACCCACCGTCGCGGCATCCCGAAATCCGCGTTCGAGGTCATTCCCGACCGCCTGCTCGCCAATGCCCGGCGCAGCGCGGCGCTGCTGCGGCTGGCGGTGCTGCTGCATCGTTCGCATGAAACCGAAACCCTGCCGCTGCTGCGACTGCACGCCGACGCCGACCAGCTGACGCTGACCCTGGACCCGGGCTGGCTGCAGGCACGCACACTGTTGCGCGCGGACCTTGAAGGCGAGG
>JBBSTP010000214.1:0-3809 GCA_038235795.1 Lysobacterales bacterium
ATCGCCAATGCACGCCGCATCGGCATCGACATCAAACCTGAACACGCGATCCAGTGGCTGACCATGAATCCAGCCAAGTCGATGGGCATCCTCGACCAGACCGGAACCCTGGAGCCCGGCAAGATGGCCGACGTAGTGCTGTGGAATGGAACGCCGTTCAGCAGCTACGCGCAGGCCGAGCAGGTGTACGTGGATGGCGCGCGGTTGTACGACCGGCATGACCGTTCGCGACAACCCAGGTCGGATTTCATGCTGGGGCAGGACCTGATGCACGGAGGTGTGAAATGAGCGGCGTGCGCCTGCAGCAACTCGCACTGGTTGCCGCACTGCTGTCCATGGCCGGTCTTGTCAACGCTCAGGACTTGCTGATCCGCAACGCCACCGTGCACACCGCCAGCGCGCGCGGCACGTTGCAGGCGACCGACGTGCTGGTGAAGGACGGCCGCATCGCCGCGGTCGGCACGGGCTTGTCCGCGGGCAACGCGCCGGTGGTCGATGCGCAGGGTAAGCCGCTGACACCGACGCTGTTCGGTGGCATCACCGACATCGGCGTGGAAGAAGTGTCCGGTGAATCGGCGACGGTCGACAACACGTTGGCGCTCGGTGCAAATGCCGCCGACATGCAGGTGCGCCCGGAGTTCGACGTGACCCTGGCCTACAACCCGGAGTCGGTGCTGGTGCCGGTGGCGCGGGTGGAGGGCATCGGCTGGACCGTGCTTGGCGCCGGCAGCCGCGCTGGTGGTTCGATCATCGGCGGCCAGGGCGGCGTCGTGCGTCTGGATGGCAGCCTGGACGCGATCGGTCCGCGCGTGCTGTTCATAACCCTGGGCAGCGACGGCGCCAACCTCAGCGGCAGCTCGCGGGCGGCGCAATGGATGCTGCTGGACCAGCTGATCGACGAAATCCGCGGGCGGATTCCCGCCGACTCGAAGTTCGCCCTGCTCACGCCTGCGGGACGCAGCACACTGGCGACCTATTTTGGCGGAGGTGGCCGGGTTTTGGTACGCATGCATCGTGCCGCCGACATCGCCCGCCTGCTGCGCTGGGCGAAGCAACGCGACGTACGCATCGCGCTGGTCGGCGCAACCGAAGCGTGGAAGCTTGCGCCGCAGATCGCCGCGGCCAATGTGCCAGTGTTCGTGGATGCGCTGGCTGACCTGCCCGCCGACTTCGACGAAATCGGCGCGACCCTGGAGAACGCCGCGCGTCTGCATGCGGCCGGCGTGCGCGTGTCGTTCTCGCAGACGGGGGATGCTTCGCACAACGCTCGCAAGATCCGCCAGCTGGCCGGCAATGCGGTCGCCAATGGACTGCCTTGGGATGCGGGCCTGGCCGGATTGACATCGATCCCGGCCAGCAGTCTTGGAATTGGTGCGCAAATGGGAAGTATTGCGGTCGGCCAGCGCGCCGACCTGGTGTTGTGGACCGGCGATCCGCTGGACGTGGCCAACCTCGCCCAGCAGGTCTGGCTGGATGGCCGCGCCATCCCGATGCGTTCGCGCCAGACCGAACTGCGTGATCGCTACCTGCACCCGGACAACGGCCTGCCGCGCGCCTATCCCAACGACGCACATTGATCACCGACCTGGAGACGGGACATGCCCAATCTCGCCGACATCAACTGGCTGGCGGTGCTCGCCGCCGCCTTCTCCGCGTTCCTGCTCGGTGGCCTCTGGTACGGCCCACTCTTCAGGAACGCCTGGTGCCGCGAAATGGGGATCGATCCGAACAATCCGCCAACCCGGCATCCGGCGAAGATGTTCGGCAGCGCGTTCGTTGCCGCGCTGGTCGCGGCCGCCGCGTTCGCGATCATCCTGCGCCCCGACGCGCCCCTGTTCATCGCCGTGCATGCCGGCTTCCTCACCGGTCTGGCCTATGTGGCGATGAGCTTCGGCATCAACTACGCCTTCGCCGGGCGCAGCTTCAGGTTGTGGCTGATCGACGGCGGCTACCACACCTTGCAGTTCACCCTGTACGGGTTGATCCTCGGGCTGTGGCACTGAGCACGGCTTGACGCTGCGGGCGCAGTGGAGGTGATCGGCGAGCGCATTGCCCAGTGTCGAATTCCCGGGAAATGTCGAACTCGACAACACCGCTGAAGCCGACCATGCCGCTTTGCCACATGCATCCACTGCCCAGTTGCGGTAGCGTCGGCTCATCGGATGGTGGGAATGGAGGAAAGTATGCGCATAGGGATCGTCGTTGACTCTGCTTGCGACCTGCCGGCGGACTTCATCGAACGCGAAAACATCACCATCCTTCCGGTCACCGTGCAGATCGGCCAGGCGGTGCTGGCCGACATGCGCAACGAGCAGGCCACGCTCAACTTCCTGACCGGCGATACCGCCGCGCGTGCCTACGATGCGGACACCACGCCGTTCACCGTGCAACAGGTGCATGACCTGTTCCTGTCCAAGCTCATCCTGGATTACGACTACGTCTTCTGCATCTGCACCACGCGCTCGCGCAGTGGCATCTTCGAAAATGCCCTGCAGGCCAGCTACACCATCCTCAACGACTACAAGCCGGTACGCGCCGCGGCTGGCAACAACACGCCGTTCTCGCTGCGGGTGATCGATAGCCAGAACGTGTTCGCCGCGGTCGGCGTGCTGGCAGTGGAAGCTGCGCGGATGCGCGCCGCCGGCGAAGAGGCACCTAAAATTCGCGCGCGGATCGAGAACCTGGCGCTGTATACACAGGGTTACATGGTCGTGCCGGACCTGAATTACCTGCGCAACCGCATCAAGAAGCGCGGTGACCGCAGCATCAGCTTTCTCAGTGCCACGCTTGGCACCGCGATGAATATCAAGCCGATCCTGCATTGCAATCGCGGCGATACCGCGCCGGCCGCCAAGGTCAAGGGATTCGCGGCCGCGACCGAAAAGCTGTTGGCGTTCGCTGGCAAGCGCGTGCGCGATGGCCTGATGACCCCGACCATGAGCCTGAGTTTCGGCGGTGAGCTCGAAGGCCTGCATGGGCTGGACGGGTATGACCGTCTGCTCGAGATGTGCGCCGAACACGAGGTCGAGGTCTATGAAAGCGTGATGAGCCTGTCCGGCATGGTCAATGTCGGCAAGGGCGCGCTGGTGGTGGGCTTCGCGGCTGAAGCGCACAAATTCGAATGACGCCAGGCGCAGCATTGAGCGTATCGACGACGCCGCGCTAACACGCGGCGTTTAGTCTGGTGGCATCCACATCTTGTGGCATCCGCAAACCTCAAGGGGGACACCACGCATGCCTACCCGCTACTACATCAGCCTGCCCGAGCCCGCGCGCGCGCGCGGCGATGACGCCGAACTTGCCTACAAGGCGAGTGGCGCCGACGGCCTGGCGGCGGAACTGCAGGACGCGCTGCACAGCGATGGCCTGTTCCAGCGCTGGCGCACGAAACAGGACGACCCGGACGAGGTCGATCCGGCACTTGGCGCGACCGATGCCGATGCATCGGTGCAGGGCGAGCAGCATGACCTGCACATTGACCTGGTGGTGGTCACATCGCTGCCGTCATCGATCATGCGACATCGGCTTAGCCTGCTCGCCGGCAATGGCTGGCAGTTGCGGGACGTGAGCGCAGCCTAGGCTCAGGCGCGCAGCGCCGCCGCGTGGTGGGCGATGTGCTCGCCGATGAAGCTGGCGATGAAGTAGTAGCTGTGGTCGTACCCGGGCTGCATGCGCAGGGTGAGCGGGTGACCCTGCGCATTGCAGGCGGCGACCAGCAGTTCCGGCCGCAGCTGGGTCGCGAGGAATTCATCGGCAATGCCCTGGTCGATCAACAGCGGCAGCCGCTCGCGCGCATCGGCGATCAGCGC
>JBBSTP010000215.1:0-3785 GCA_038235795.1 Lysobacterales bacterium
CCTCATCGGCCGCGATCAGGATCAGGCCCTTGTCGACGGTGCGCTGCTTCAATGCCAGCAGGCGCAGCACCGCGCTTTCATCGCGCGGATCGCAGCCCAGGCCCCAGACTGCTTCGGTGGGGTAGGCGATCACGCCGCCGTGGTGCAGGAGGCGCGCGGCGTCGGCGATGTCGGTGTGCGGAAAAATCATCAGTCGTTCGTTGCAGTTTCCTTCTCCCCCGCGGGAGAGGGGGCTGGATCAATGACTCAGAACGGCGTCTCGTCGGCGGCCGCCTTCTTGATGATGCGCTTCTTGCCAAGCTCGACCTTGGCCGGGGTCAGTAGCGGTTCTGCGGGGTCCGGGTGCGGGCTGACATACGCCTTTTTCGCGGCGGGCTTCTTAGCGGCTTTCTTGGCGGGTACTTTTTTCACCGCCTTGGCGACCTTGGCCGCGGGCGCTTTCTTGGCGACAGCTTTTTTCGCCGGAGCCTTCCTGGCCGCTGTTTTCTTGGTCGCTTTCTTCGCGCCGAAACCCTTGCGAGCCGGCTTGCCGGTTTCCGCCATCATCTGCTGCGCGTCTTCCAGTGACAGTGACTTCGGCTCGCGGTCCTTCGGGATCTTGCCGTTGAGCTTGCCATCGGACAGGTACGGACCATATCGGCCGTTCAATACCTGGATGTCACTGTCCGCCCATTCCTTGATGATGCGGTTGCGTGCGATCTCTTCCTTTTCCTCGATCAGGAACACCGCGCGGTCCAGCTCGAGCTTGTACGGATCGTCCTCGGCCTTGAGGCTGGCATACACGCTGCCACGCTTGACGAACGGGCCGAAGCGACCGATGCCAACGCTGACGGTTTCATCTTTTGACTCACCCAGTGCACGCGGCAGCAGGAACAGTTCCAGCGCCTGGTCCAGGTCGATCGCATAGATGCTCTGGCCCGGCTTGAGCGAGGCGAAGCGTGGCTTGTCCTCGTCCTCGACGGTACCAATCTGCACCAGCGGGCCGTACTTGCCGATGCGCGCGCTGACCTGTCGGCCGCTTTCAGGATCGCTGCCGAGCACGCGCACGCTGCCGGCATCGATCTTGTCCAGATTCTGTTTCTTCTCGTCGACCAGCTGCTTGAACGGACCCCAGAACTTCTCCATGAGCGGGACCCAGCCCTCGGTGCCGTCCGCTACTGCATCGAGCTCGTCCTCGAGCTTGGCAGTGAAGTCGTAGTCGACGTAGCGGGTGAAGTGCGAGCTGAGGAACTTGCTGACGGCGCGACCGACATCGGTCGGCTTGAAGGCGCGGCCATCCATCTCTGTGTAGCGGCGCAGCAATGTCTGGATGATGGAGGCATACGTCGACGGCCGGCCAATGCCGTGTTCTTCCAGCGCCTTGACCAGTGCCGCTTCGGTAAAGCGCGGTGGTGGCTGGGTGAAGTGCTGGTCGGTGTGGATGCGCTCAAGCGGGATGCGATCGCCAGGCTTCATCACCGGCAGCTTGCGGCCTTCGTCGTCGTCATCGGCGGACTTGCTGTCCTTGCTTTCTTCGTACACCGCGAGGAATCCGCTGACGATCACTGTCGTGCCGCTCGCGCGGAAACTGTGCTCGCTGCCCGCAGCCAGCTCCACGCTGACCGTATTGAGCGTCGCCGGGATCATCTGGCTGGCGACGGTGCGCTTCCAGATCAGTTCGTACAGCTTGCGCTCGTCATCGGTCAGGTACTTGCCGACTTGCGCCGGCGTGCGCAGCGCCGAGGTCGGGCGCACTGCTTCGTGCGCTTCCTGCGCGTTCTTGGACTTGGTCTTGTAGACGTTTGGCTGGTCCGGCAATGCACCGGTGCCGAAATCGCGTGCAATCACGTCGCGGATTTCAACCAATGCGTCCTGCGACAGGCTCACCGAATCGGTACGCATGTAGCTGATCAGGCCGACCGTGCCTTCCTCACCGATGGCCACGCCTTCGTAGAGTTTCTGCGCGACCTGCATGGTCTTGCGGGTGGTGAAGCCGAGCTTGCGTGCACCCTCCTGCTGCAGGGTGGACGTAGTGAAGGGCGGCGACGGGCGGCGCTTGCGTTCCTTGCTGGCGACGTCGGTGACATGCAGCGAGCCGCCGGCGGCGGCGACCACGCGGGCAAGCGCGGCTTCGGCGTCCTCGCCAGTGATCAGGCTGAAATCGATGTTCTTGGTGTCGATGACGAATTTCTTGCCGTCGAGCTTGGACATGCGCGCGGTGAAACCCTGCGAGGGGTGCGCGACTTCGGCCTCGATGCTCCAGTACTCATGGTTCTTGAACGCTTCGATCTCTTCCTCGCGCTCGACGATCATGCGCAGCGCCGGGGACTGCACGCGCCCGGCAGACAGCCCGGCCTGGACCTTGCGCCACAGCACCGGCGACAGGTTGAAGCCGACCAGGTAATCCAGCGCGCGCCGAGCCTGCTGTGCATCGACCAGATCGGCGGCGATGGCGCGCGGCTGCGCCATCGCTTCCTTGATCGCGCGCGGGGTGATCTCGGTGAATACCACCCGGTGCAGCGGCTTGTCCTTGATCAGATCGCGTTCGCGCAGGATCTCGGCGATGTGCCAGCTGATCGCCTCACCCTCGCGATCCGGGTCGGTCGCCAGGTAAAAGGCTTCGGCACTCTTGGCGGCTTTTGCAATCGCCTCGACGTGCTTCTCGTTCTTCTCGATCAGGTCGTAGCGCATCGCAAAGCCGTTCTCGGGATCCACCGCGCCTTCCTTCGGCACCAGGTCGCGGACATGCCCGTAGGAGGCCAGGACGGTGAAGTCCTTGCCGAGGTATTTGTTGATCGTCTTGGCCTTGGCGGGCGATTCGACGATGAGCAGGTTCTTGGCCATTGATGCAGTTTCCGGGGAACACAGATGAGTGCGGCGCACTCTGGCGCCGCAGAAGCTAACGCCCGGGGGAATGCCGATGATGGCGGCCCCGGGCGCTGGACTTTACTCTTTACAGTGGAATCACGCCGAGGGGCGGGCTGTCAAGCACCGGTGCAGCGGCAGGCTCGGTTCAGTGCACCGGTTCCGGTTCGTCCAGGAACATCTGGGTCTCCATCCAGGCATAGGCCGCCTCGGCGCCCGGCTGGTTGAACAGGACCATCAGCACGACCCATTTCAGGTCGTCCAGGTCGAGTTCGTCCTGGTCCAGCGCCATCGCACGATCCAGTACCAGTTCGCGCTGGTCGGCATCCAGCACGCCGTGCTGCTCCAGGAACAGCAGGAACCCGCGTGATTCGGTGTCCAGCTTGTCCAGTTCGCTGCCGTGGAAGACCCGGGTTGGACCATTGCTGCGCGGCTGGCCGGGCGCTGGACGCTGCCGCGCCAGGGCATCGAGCCAGTCAAAAGCCTTGCGGATCTCGGCAGTGGAAAAGCCGGCCTCGCTCAATTCGCCCATCAGCGGGCCGTTCTGGGCGGTGATGTCGTCGCCGGACGCAGCAATGGCGTCGTTGGTGAAGTAGTGCTCGAACAGGTACAGCAGGACGTCCAGAATGCTTTCTTTCATGTCCCCCGGCCTGCGCCGTACTTGGCGCGATGAAGACAAACCACGCTGTCAGGGCTCGATCCTGCTGTAGCGGCCATGTTCTGCCGCAACCCGCCCCTCCAGTTCCAGCGACAGCAGCATGGCCGACAGCTCGGCGGTCGTCAATCCGCTGCGCTCGCCAAGTTCATCCATACCTGTTGGGTCGTGGCCAAGCGCCTGCCACAAGCGGTTGTAGTCGGGGCCGACCGGCAGGCAGGACTGCCGCTGCGTTTCGGCTGGCGTAAACGAGGCTTCCAACTCGCCGCGCAGCGCCTTGGCGAGG
>JBBSTP010000216.1:0-3761 GCA_038235795.1 Lysobacterales bacterium
GGCAACGCCATGGGGCGTATCGCCTCTGGATACCGCAAGCGCCGCAGCCGCGCAGTGCGCCGCCGTGTCGCTAGTGTTCCAGCGCTACGACACCACGGCAGGCCGCGGGAGCGCTTGTGTTTGTTCTATGTTGCAGGGCCGGCGACGGCGGCTTGGGGCCGGTCGCTCGGGACATTGTTCAGCATCAGCACGAACACGAAAGCGTCCGGCGAAGGCCGGGCTTGCCGTACAGTCGTTAACATGGCCGCCCCGGGGGCGGTGGCAACGGACTGTGCCGGGACGAAGGAAGACCGGCTTTTGGCCGGGGCAACTCCCTGCGGAATCAAACCCTTATCTCGCCCGGCGAGTGTATCAGATCACGATTACCATGACCCATTCAGAAAACGACGATCGAACTGCCGGCAGCGCGCGCAATTACCGGGTCTCCGAGGATCGAGAAGGCCAGCGGCTGGACAACTTCCTGCTGAACTACCTCAAGGGTGCGCCAAGGTCGCTGGTGTACAAGCTGGTGCGCAGCGGGCAGGTTCGTATCAATGGTGGCCGGGTCAAGGCGGATCGACGCTTGGAAGAGGGAGATCAGATCAGAATTCCCCCCGTTCGCATGGAAATCGCCGAAGATCGCGACAGGACGCCTCCACAAGGCTTGCTCGACGCTCTGACCGAAGCGATCGTGTTCGAGGATGCCCGCCTGCTGGCGCTGAACAAGCCATCGGGGTTGGCCAGCCATGGCGGCAGTGGCATTTCCTGGGGTGCGATCGAGGCATTGCGCGCGCTGCGGCCCAAGGAATCCCTGGAACTGGTGCATCGGCTGGACAGGGATACCTCGGGTCTGTTGATCATTGCGAAGAAACGCTCGGCACTGACCGAACTTCAGGCGTTGTTGCGTGAAGACCATGGTGCCGGCATCCGCAAGCGCTATCTGGCGTTGCTGTCAGGGCGGATGCCCAACGGACAGATGTCGGTCGATGCGCCCTTGCATGTGGGATTGCGCCAGGGCGGCGAACGCCACGTTCAGGTCAACTCCAGCGGCAAGCCATCCAAGAGCCATTTCAATGTGCTGGAACGTCGCGGTGGACAGAGCTACTGCGAGGTGCGCATCGAAACGGGGCGCACCCACCAGATCCGCGTGCATGCCCAACATATCGGACATCCGGTGGCTGGCGACGACAAATACGGCGACGAAGCCGCCAACAGGCGGCTACGCGAGCAGATCGGCCTGCGACGTCTGTTCCTGCACGCCTCGACCCTGGAGTTCACATTGGACGCAGGCAAGGCGCCGTACCTGCTCACCGCGCCACTGGCGGCCGACCTGGTCGATGCTCTCGACAAGCTGGGCTAGCCGCAACGGTCACCCCGCCAACGCGTCTGCTTTGGCCGCGCAGATGAAATCGTTCTCGCTGAGTCCGCCCACGTCATGGGTGGAGAAGCGCACCACGCAACGGTCGTAGTGCACTGACAGGTCGGGATGGTGGTTTTCGGCATTGGCCATGTGCGCGAGCGCATTGACGAAGGACATCGTCCGGTAGTAATCGTTGAAGGTGAAGGTGCGGGTCAACGCGTGGCGGTTCTCCGCGAGTTCCCAGGCGGGCACCTGTGACAGCAGCTCACGGATGTGGGCGTCGGTCAGGCAATGCTCGCTACCGCGGCGTGGCGCGCAACGTGCAAGGGCGAGGGGATTCAGGTCTGACATTTCGGCACACTCCTTTGAGGCTGCGCTGAACCGGAACCATTGCTTCGGCGCGGATAGGGCATTGGCGCTGGTGCCGCCGGGCGGCAACGTTAGAATAGCCGCATGATCCAGATATCCGAATCTGCGCAGACGCATTTCCGCAAACTCATCGAGCGCGAGGCCTTGCCGGGTCTCGGCGTGCGCCTGGCTGCGCGCGAGCCCGGCACCCCGCGCGCCGACGTGCGACTGGAGTTCGCAGAACCGGGCGATCTCAGCGGCGACGAATGGGCGGTGGATTGCGACGGCTTTACCCTGTGGCTGGACGCTGCAAGCACGCCGTACCTGGATGGCGCCACCATCGACTACGAAGCAAAGACCACCGGCGGTCAGTTGCAGATCCGCGCCCCCAAGATCAAGGGCGAAGTGCCGGCTGAGTCCGCATCACTGGTCGAACGCGTGCGCTGGCTGATCGAACAGGAAATCAATCCGCAGCTGGCCAAACACCGCGGCCATGTCAGCCTGCAGGAAGTCACTGGCGACGGCGTAGTGGTCCTGCGCTTCGGCGGCGGCTGCCACGGTTGCGGGATGGCCGACGTCACCCTGAAGCAGGGCATCGAGAAGACGTTGATGGAAAAAGTGCCCGGCGTGACGGCGGTGCGCGACGCCACCGATCACCAGACCGGTGATGCGCCGTACATGAAGCGCGACAGCGCGGCAGGTGAAACAGGCACGCCGCCGCGCGACAGCACGGCAGTTGAACCGGGCATGCCGCCGCGCGACGCGTCCTGACCGGCCCCGACACGCGTGACGACGGCTTCCGATGTCATCGCCGCGCTTGACCAGCGGCGCACCAGACTGACGATCCGCCCGGAAACCCCGGGTGCATTGCCCGGCGGTTGGCAGCAGTGGCTGGATGCGATGCCGCAGGTGGATGCGCATGCGCCCGGGTCACTGGCCCCGGTGTGGGTGGATACCTTCGCGCAGCGACCGCTGCGGTCGCCGCCGCCACGGCCGCCGCTGCTCAATCGCTGGCAATCCGTGATCAGCCTGCTGCAACAGAACTGGGGCGGTGACTACCGCGACGAGCGTGGCATGCGTATCGGTAGCGGTGTGGTGGACATCCTCCTGCACCTCGTTCTTGTCAGCCTGCTGCTCTGGCTGATGTACCTGCGCTTGATGATGCCGCCGCCACCGGTGAACGATGAGGAAGCGGTACAGGTCGAATTCATTGGTCGCGGCAACATCGCCGAGGGCGGTGGCGCGCTGGCCAATGCCGGGGCGCAGTCCGCGCCAGCTAGCGCGGCGCCAGCCAGCCGCGCAGCCACGCCCGCACCCGCCACCGGGACGCCGGATGCACCGTTGAGTGCATTGCCGATGCCACAACCTCCGCAACTGATCGCCAGCAGCGACGCGCCGCAGCGCGTGCGCGAGCTGGCGCCTCCTGTCGCTGTCGACGCGCCGCAACCCTTGCAGGTCACCCAGGTTGCCGTGCCTCAGCCGCAGGCATATCAGTTGCCACCGCCCAAGCAACGCGAGGTCACCTTGCCGCGAGTGCAGGTTCGTGATGTGCAGCCCAGTCAGCAGGTGGAGGAGCTCGCCACGCTTCGGCCGCAGCCGGTCCGCACCTTGCAGCCACGCGAAGTCCACGTCCAGTTGCGAACGCCGCAACTGCAGCAACCGCCACAGGATATTGACGTACCTGCTCCACAGCGCCTTGCCACCGTGCCGGCACGTTCGGCGCCAAGCGCGGCTACTCGAAGCGCACAGGTGCAGGTTCCGCAACTGCGCGGGCAGGTCAGCGACATCCCGATGCCGCCTGGCGGTTCTCCAACCCCTTCGGTGCAGACCGGGGATGGCAATGCCCAACAAGCCACTTCGGCAGCGGGTGCCGGCGGTGAGCGGGGTCGTTCATCGAACGCAGGCGCTGCGCCCGCAGGTACAGGACAGGGCACAAGACCCGCGCAACAGGGGGGGCGTGGTGTCGCCGCAGCGGGCGCGGGTGCCGGACTAGGCAGCAAACCCGCGCCGGGCGGGTGGCCGGGAGCTGCCAAAAGCGACGATTGGGGTGCGTCCAAGCGCAATGTGGCCGGTA
>JBBSTP010000217.1:0-3756 GCA_038235795.1 Lysobacterales bacterium
CGAGCTGCCGGCCGGAGTGCAAAGGGGCCGCAGGCTATACTTCGCGGCCCGCAACGCACGCATCGCAGGCCGCCCGCATCATGTTCGAATCCCTGACCCAGCGCCTGTCCGGCACCGTCGAACGCCTGCGCGGACGCGGCCGCCTGACCGACTCCAACATCAACGAAGCGGTGCGCGAAGTCCGTATCGCCCTGCTGGAAGCGGACGTCGCATTGCCGGTGGTGCAGGCGCTGATCCAGCGCATCAAGGTGCGCGCGGTGGGCCAGGAAGTGATGCGTTCACTGAGCCCCGGTCAGGTGTTGGTACGGATCGTGCGCGACGAGTTGACCGCGGTGATGGGTTCGCAGGCATCGGAGCTCAATCTCAACGTGCCGGCTCCGGCGGTGATCCTGATGGCCGGTTTGCAGGGCGCGGGCAAGACCACCACCGTGGCCAAACTGGCAAAACACCTGAATGACAAGCGCAAGAAGAAGGTGATGGTGGTCAGCGCCGACGTGTACCGTCCGGCCGCGATCGAGCAATTGCAGACGCTTGCTGGCCAGGTCGATGCCATGTTCTTTCCGTCGGATAATTCACAAAAGCCCGAGGCGATCGTCAAAGCTGCCATCGACGCCGCACGCAAGTCCTTCGTCGATGTGCTGATCGTCGATACCGCCGGCCGCACCAGTATCGACGACGCGATGATGGCTGAGATCAAGGCCCTGCACGCCGCGGTGGATCCGGTGGAGACACTCTTTGTGGTCGATTCGATGACCGGCCAGGACGCCGCGGTCACCGCCAAGCATTTCGGCGAGGCGCTGCCGCTGACCGGCGTGGTACTGACCAAGACCGATGGCGATGCGCGCGGCGGCGCAGCGCTGAGCGTGCGCTACATCACCGGCAAGCCGATCAAGTTCATCGGCACCGGCGAAAAGACCGATGGCCTGGACGTGTTCCATCCCGAGCGCGTGGCCAGCCGCATCCTCGACATGGGCGATGTGCTGTCGTTGGTCGAACAGGTCGAACAGGGCGTCGACCAGGACAAGGCCAAAAAGCTGGCCGAAAAGATTGCCAAGGGCAGGAAGTTCGACCTTAACGACATGCGCGACCAGCTTGAGCAGATGCAGAACATGGGCGGCTTGTCCGGCCTGATGGACAAGCTGCCAGGCGTCGGTGCCTTGCCCGAACACGTCAAGCAACAAGTCACCGGCAAGGAAGTGCCGCGGATGATCGCGATCATCAATTCGATGACCAAGAAGGAACGACGCAACCCGGAACTGCTCAAGGGCTCGCGGCGCGCGCGCGTAGCGCGCGGCAGCGGCCTGACCCCGGCCGACGTCAACAAGGTGCTCAAGCAGTACCAGCAGATGGAAAAAATGATGGGCAAGCTGGGCCGCGGCGGCATGAAGGGCATGATGCGCGGGTTGAGCGGGATGATGGGCGGCCGCGGCGGCATGCCGCCGATGCGTTGAAACCTTTGCCGGGGCGGTGAATCCCGCTATACTTGCCGGCTTACCCGGCCACTCCGGCCGCTGGGCAACACCGAGAAAACTGCAATGGTCAAGATTCGCCTTACCCGTGGCGGCGCCAAGAAGCGCCCCTTCTACCACGTCATCGTCACCGACAGCCGCAGCGCCCGTGATGGTCGCAACATCGAGCGCGTGGGTTTCTACAACCCGGTCGCCACCGGTGGCGAGAAGCGCGTCGAGCTCAACGTCGAGCGCATCAAGCACTGGATGGACAACGGCGCGCAGCTGACCGACAAGGTCGCTGACCTGTACAAACAGGCCGTAAAGGCTGCCGCCTGATCCGCGCTGCGCGGAACCTGCTGCGCTCGGCGCTTCGGCGCCGTCCGCTGCTCGCAATCCTCACGTATTCGTACATACATTGCGGTTGCTGCGCTGCGGGCGACACCGAATCGCCATCGCTCGCGACGGTTCCACACTAGCGCGAGTTGTACGGCGGGCGCGATGTACGGCAGGATTCAATCATGACTGATGCACCGGACACCGGCCAGCGAATGATCACCGTGGGCCGGCTGCACGGTGCGTTTGGCGTGCGCGGCGAAGTGAAGCTGGAAAGCTTCACCGATCCCGCCCCGGCGATCGCCCGTTACCAGCCGTGGCTGTTGCGCGACGTGCGTGGCAGCGAGCGCTGGTGTGAAGGCATTGACGTCCGCATGGGCGCCAAGGGCCTGATCGCTACGATTCCCGGCATCGGTGATCGCGACGCCGCCGACGCCTCGCGTGGTACCGACGTACTGGTGCCGCGATCTGCGTTGCCTGCCCCGGCGCCCGGCGAGTTCTACTGGACCGACCTTGAGGGCCTGCGCGTGGAAAATGTCCACGGCGTCGCGTTCGGCACCGTCTCGCATCTTTTCTCGACCGGCGCCAATGACGTGCTGGTGGCGCAAGGTGAGCGCGAGCGGATGATCCCGTTCCTTACCCCTGACTATGTGAAGTCGGTGGATTTCGATGCCGGCCTGGTCACCGTCGACTGGGACGCCGACTTTTGAATCCCTCTCCCGCTGGGGCGCCCGTAGGGTGTGCAACGCTGAGAGGGTTGGGGTGAGGGTGGCAAGAATGCGTTTTGACGTCATCAGCCTGTTTCCCGAATTTGTCGCCCAAGTTGCCGCGCACGGCGTCGTCGGGCGTGCCGGCGAGCGCGGACTGTTGTCGATCCACGGCTGGAATCCGCGCGACCATTCGCAAGGCAACTACCGGCGCGTCGATGATCGCCCGTTCGGTGGCGGTCCCGGCATGGTGATGCTGATTGATCCGCTGCGAGCGGCGATCCAGTCGGCGCGCGAGGCGGATCCCGCGCCGGCCAGGGTCATCTACCTGAGCCCGCAGGGCGTGCGCCTGACTCAAGCCAAGGTACGTGAACTTGCCGCAGAATCCCGCCTGATCCTGCTGTGTGGCCGCTACGAGGGCGTGGACGAGCGCCTGGTCCAGGCCGAGGTTGACGAGGAACTGTCGATCGGCGACTACGTGTTGTCCGGAGGCGAACTGGCCGCCGCGGTGCTGATTGATGCGGTCGCACGGCTGCAGGACGGCGCCCTGAACGATGCCGAATCCGCAATCCAGGACAGCTTCGAGGGTGATGGTTTGCTGGACTGCCCGCACTACACCCGTCCGGTCGACCACGTGCTGGGCATGGTGCCGGACGTATTGCTCTCGGGCAATCACGCAGAGATTACGCGCTGGAGGCGGATGCAGTCGCTGGGCCGGACCTCGCTGCGGCGCCCGGATCTGCTGGACGAGGCCGGCTTGTCGAGGGCGGATCGGATCTTGCTGGATGCCTTCCGCAGCCACCATGCCGATGCCCCCGGTGGCCGAGGCGAAGACGTCTAAGCCCCTAGCCAGACAGGGAAAATTGCCGCTATAATGTGAGGCTTAGCTTCATCTTGATCCATCTTGCTCGACGCTCCATCCATGCCATGACGCGGGTCCACGTGCACTCGCGCATACAATTACTCCAACAGGCGCGTGCTTCAGCACGCAAGAAAGGTGCTCCATGAACAAGCCATCGATCCACACCCTGGTCCAGGAATTCGAATCCGCGCAGGTCACACGCCAGATGCCAGACTTCGGTCCCGGCGACACCGTCGTCGTCAACGTCAAGGTCAAGGAAGGTACCCGCGAGCGCGTCCAGGCCTATGAAGGCGTGGTAATCGGCAAGAAGAATGCCGGTCTGAACTCCGCGTTCACCGTGCGCAAGATCTCGCATGGCTTCGGCGTCGAGCGCGTGTTCCAGACCCACAGCGCCGCGATCGAC
>JBBSTP010000218.1:0-3751 GCA_038235795.1 Lysobacterales bacterium
CCGAACTGATCGGCCAGGCGATCGGCTCGCTGATGCACGACAAGGGGCTGGATGACATCGTGGTCGGCCGCGACGGCCGACTGTCCGGCCCGGACCTGACCGAAGGCCTCGCCAACGGCCTGCGCAAGGCGGGCCGCAACGTGATCGACATCGGCATGGTGCCCACGCCAGTCGTGTATTTCGGCTGCTACCACCTGCGCACCGGCTGCGGGGTGGCGATCACCGGCAGCCACAACCCGCCGGACTACAACGGCTTCAAGATCGTGATCGGCGGCGAGACGCTGTCCGGCGCGGCGATCACCGACCTGCACGCACGCATCGCCGAGGATCGCCTGCACTATGCCGCCGAGCAGGGCGGGATCAGCGAGCGCGACATCAGCGAGGACTACGTCGAACGCATCGCCGGCGACATCCAGATCGGCCAGCGGCTAAAGGTGGTGGTGGATGCCGGCAACGGCGTGGCGGGGGTGATCGGCCCGAAGGTGCTGGAGGCAATCGGCGCCGACGTCACGCCGCTGTTCTGCGAGATCGACGGCACGTTTCCCAATCATCATCCCGACCCCAGCGATCCACATAACCTGGAAGCGCTGGTGCAGATGGTGGCGCGGCTGGACGCGGACCTGGGCCTGGCCTTCGACGGCGATGGCGACCGCCTGGGCGTGGTGACCCGCGCCGGCAAGAACATCTTCGCCGACCGCTTGCTGATGCTGTTCGCCGCCGACGTGCTGCAGCGCAATCCGGGCGCGGTGATCGTGTATGACGTGAAATGCACCGGGCGCCTGCCCGCGCAGATCCTGCGCCATGGTGGCAGCCCGCTGATGTGGAAGACCGGGCACTCGCTGATCAAGGCGAAGATGCGCGAGACCGATGCGGAACTGGCCGGCGAGATGAGCGGGCATTTCTTCTTCGCCGAACGCTGGTACGGCTTCGATGACGGCATCTACGCCGCGGCGCGCCTGCTGGAAATCCTGGATAGCAGCGGACAGACGCCGGACGCGTTGTTCGACACCCTGCCGGACGGCATTTCCACGCCCGAGATCAAGGTCGACGCGCCGGACGGCGACCCGCATGCCTTCGTGGAACGATTCCTTGCATCCGCCCGTTTCGAGGGCGCGCGCCTGTCGACCATCGATGGACTGCGCGTGGACTGGCCGGATGGCTGGGGCCTCGTACGCGCGTCCAACACGACCTCCGTGCTGGTAATGCGCTTCGATGCCGACACCACGGCGGCGATGGCACGCATCCAGCAGGCATTTCGTGAGCAACTGCTGGCGGTGCAGCCTGACCTGGTGCTGCCGTTCTAGAAACTCAGCGTGCGATCGGCGCCGCGACGGCCGAGCCGTCCCTGGCGCTCGCTTGCGCGGCAGCACTCTCGCCCTGGGGCTTCTTCAGCGCGCGGTAGCGCTGCACCGCGTCGTGCAACTCCTGGCCGAGCATGGCCCCGTCACGTTGCTGGTCGGCCAGGATCACTTGCTGGCGCAGCAGTTCATCGTGCTGGCGATGGATCTTGTCGTTCAGCGGCTTCGGCACGCCTTGGTTGGCCAGTTCCCGATCCCCGGCCTGGCGCAGCAGGCTGAGCAGGCTCAGGCGAAGGTTGACCAGGCTGAGCTTGCTGGTCTTGATGCTCTCCTCCACCAGCGAAGTGCGTTCGCCATAGGCGCGCAGCAGGTCGGCTTCGGTCATGTACGACTCGACCATGGCCAGGTCGCGGCGCTGCCGGATTGCGTCAGCTTCGGCTTGCTTGCGCGCAAGGTCCGCGGCGATCGAGGCGGCACCGCGTTCCTCGTCGGTCAGTGCGCGTGCCACGCGCCTGGTCGGCAATCCGCTCCTGGGGCTGATTTCGATGCGTGCGCTGTTGGCGGCATCGGCCGGAAGTGCGTCGCCGCAGACCTTGCGGCTGCCTTCGTTCCAGCAGTAGAGCTTCTTCGTGTTGCCACCCTTGTTTTGCGCCAGGGCGCTGACGCTCGCCAGCAAACCGAAGGCGATGGCGGCGGCCAGCAGGCATTGTGCAGTCGGCATGTCGGCTTTCTTCAGCATGGGCCATTCGCCATAAGCGAGTCAGTGCGCGTCGTGGCGCTCGCGGTAGGCGAGCAAGGCATCGCGATGACCCACAAGTTCCGCGTTTTCGGCGGTGAACGCAAGCAGGTCATCCAGTCCAGCGACTGCAATCACCGGGATGGCGTGCTCGGCGGCAACGGCCTGCGCGGCCGAGCGTGGATCCTCGTCGCCGGCGCGTTCCTGGCGATCCAGCGCGATGGCAATCCCGGCCGGGATGCCGCCGGCTTCGGCAATGCTGGCCAGCGCCTCGCGGATCGCGGTACCGGCGGTGATCACGTCATCGACGATCAGCACGCGCCTGCCGGCCAGCGCCGCGCCGATCAGGCGGCCACCCTCGCCATGCGCCTTGGCCTCCTTGCGATTGAACGCCAGCGGCAGCTCACGGTCGCGGCGTGCGTACTCCAACGCCAATGCAGTCGCCAACGGAATCCCCTTGTACGCAGGGCCGAACAGCAGGTCGAAACCGCCAATTGCGCGCGCGACGCGGGCAGCGTCCAGCGCATCGGCATAGCACGCCGCCAGGCCGGCGAGCAGGCTGCCGGAATCGAAACGGCCGGCATTGAAGAAATACGGGCTGGTGCGCCCCGATTTCAGGGTGAATTCGCCGAAGCGCAGGGCCTCGGCGCGCACGGCCAGCTGCAGGAAGCGCGAGCGGTAGTCGTCCATGGCGCTAGTGTCCACGATGCGGCACCTTTTCGGCTACGCTCCCGCATCGATCCACGACGCGAGAGCGCATGCGCATCCTCAGTTTCAATGCCAACGGCATTCGTTCGGCGGCCAGCAAGGGCTACTTCGACTGGTTCGCCGGGCAAGACATCGACGTGATGTGCATGCAGGAAACCAAGGCCCAGGAACACCAGTTGGGCGATGCGGTGTTCCGGCCCGATGGCTACCGCACCTGGTTCAAGGACGCCAGCACCAAAAAAGGCTACAGCGGCGTGGCGATCTACAGCCGCCGTGAACCTGACGAGGTCCGCACGCAGCTGGGCTGGGCGCCGTTCGACGACGAAGGCCGCTACATCGAGGCACGCTTCGGCAACCTGTCGGTGGTGTCGTTCTACATTCCTTCCGGCAGCTCCGGCGACCTGCGCCAGGGCTTCAAGCACGAAGTGATGGCGTGGCTGAAACCCGTGCTCAATGGCTGGCTGGCCAGCGGCCGCGACTATGTGCTGTGCGGCGACTGGAATATCGTGCGGGCCCGCAACGACATCAGGAACTGGACTGGCAACCAGAAAAACTCCGGCTGCCTGCCGCATGAACGCGCGTGGCTGAGCGGGATGATTGCCGACAACTGCCACGACGGCCTCATCGAGTCCCCCACACTTGGCTGGAAGGACAGCTTCCGCGTCGCCCAGCCCGATGCGATGGAGTACTCGTGGTGGTCGCAGCGCGGCGCCGCGCGTGCCAACAACGTGGGTTGGCGGATCGACTACCAGCTGGTGACCCCCGCACTGGCCGCGCGCATTGCGTCGGCAACCATCTTCCCCGAGCCGAAATTCTCGGACCATGCGCCTTGTCTGGTGGAGTACCGCAAGTGAACGACGTCGCTGCCGTGAAACAGACCGGCGCAGGCGCCGTGTTGCGCGCGCTGCGCCAGCCGAAGGTGCTGGCGATGCTGCTGCTGGGGTTCTCCTCCGGCTTGCCGCTGTACCTGGTCGGCAACACGATGGGCTACTGGATGCGCGAGAACGGC